>JAOTWT010000194.1 GCA_029862725.1 Acidobacteriota bacterium
TTAATATAAGTCGGAGCATAGAATTCCTCTATACGGTGATGAGGACAAGTGACCGGTATCACGCGCTCCTGCTGTGAAGACATAACCGCTCGCTACCGCAAGCGGATGGGATCGCCATCGGCTACCGCCGACGGTACTGACTCGCTCTCGCACCCTCCCGCTCTCACTCACTCCCTGCTGGCACCCAGGCAAGCGCGACTTCCCTGACATTTATATCGGTCTTACTCGGATTAATCTCAACCGGAACGATCTCTACCGTGTCCGCGTTTTGATAATCCGCAAGTTTCTTGTTGATTGTCTCTTCGATCTCGAGCAGTTTCGCATCAACGGCCTCAATTTCCTTAACGGCCGCCGCGGCCTCACCGCGTTCCTTCATCGTCGTTCCGACCCTTTGCGCCGATCGTGCAATTCCGCTGTAACCGCGCCGGCTACCAAAAAGAGAACCGAGAATACTTGTCCCGACCGAGATCACGGTACCCATCGTATGCGAACTCGCCTGAGCATGCTGCGTCGCGGCCTTGCTTTCAGCACGCGCTCTCTGTTTTGTAAGGGAGTCGATTTCCTTCTCGTAGTCATCGCGAATTCTCTCAAGGAACGAATCTCTCTGTTCGCGCGCCTGTTGCGAGATCCTTACCCGAAACGCGCGCTCGTCTTCTTCGGGTGCTGAAACCTCCTCAAGCGACGGGCATGTGAACGCGACAAGTGGATTGCCGTTGTAAAGCCACTGTTTGAAATCGGTCTCCCATGTCTTTACCGCCTTCGCAGAAACTTCCGCATCGAGCTCGGCAAATGCGATGCCGTCTCGAGGCTCTTTTTCGAGCTCGTCGAGCTCGAACTCAAGCGGCATATTGGTTGACCAATCGACATGGGTGGACAGGTTTGTAAGCAGTTTCTGTTGTTTATTGATCGAAATTCCGAGCTTCGAGTCGCTGTAGAGCACGTCCGCGACACCGACGATCCGAGGTTCATAAACGGCCCCACTGCCGGGCACGAAGACCTGTTTGATATCGGGACTCAAAACCGGTCTCGATGACGCGACCGGTGCGGCGGCGGCCGCAGTTGCAACGCCAACACCCGCGGAAGCCGAGGCCGTTTCACCCGTTTCCTCAGTAGCGGATTCTGGCGTTTCGCCGATCAGCTCCTTAAACCTGTTCTTCATAATCGGCCCGGCGAGATATGAAAGCGCCCAGCGGGTATGGAACAGTACGGGCTCGGAATCCGAGGTGTTGTTTAGCATGAAGACCCTCTTATCGAGTCCAGCCAGTTGCTTGCTGATTTCACCCGCATCGGCACCGCTGTTGGCCGTAACCAATCCTTCGAGAACTTTTTCTTTATCGCGTTCGGCCTGAAGTCTGCCGATAAACCAAGTACCGACATTGCTTAACGCCTTGTAGTCGAGATCGCCGGGGTTCTGAGTCGCAAGAAGAAGCCCAAGCCCGAACGCGCGTGCCTGCTTCAAAAGCGTTAGAAAGAGCTTCTTTGAGGGCGGCGCGGCGACCGGCGGCAGATAACCAAAGATTTCGTCCATATAGAGCAGACACCTGAGGCTTGAAGTGCCGCTTTGCATACGCATCCATGAAACGAGTTCGTTGAGAAGAAGGGTGACGAAGAACATGCGTTCTTTGTCGTCAAGATGCGCGATCGAGAGGACGGAGATTCTCGGCTTGCCGTCTTTTGTATAAAAGAGGTTGTCGATATCGATTCCCTCGCCCTTTGTCCAAACCGCGAACTGCGGCGATGCGATCAGATTGTTTACGCTGGTCGCTAATTTGAAGCGCTCCTTTTTTGGGTAGTACGCCTCGACATCAAACGCACCGATCTTCGACATCGGCGGGTCCTGGATCAATGCGATCAGCTGTTCGATCGGAACATCGCGGCCTGCGGTCCATTCAGACTGGATGATATTTGAAAGCAGGATATGCTCCTGGCTCGTCAGCGGATCTGCCTCGATATCGAGCAACCCGAGGAGGCCCGATACAAGCGTCGAAACCCGGTCGGCGACAGCCTCGAAATCTTCCATATCTTTCGGTCTTGTGAAAGACTTCAGGATCGATAATGGTCGGGCAGCAGAACTTCCCGGGGTGTAAAGCATCCGTTCCGCCGAATCCGCAAAAAGCTTTATCCGCTCGGGCGGTTGACCCCAGTCGGCCAGACCGTTTTTCCAGAGTTCTGCCTTCTTTGCAGCGAGGTCGTCCCGGGAAATGCCTTTCTGCGACGCTTCGTCTTCGGTAACCCACGGGAAAAACTCTTCTTTTGTAAGCCCCGGAAACGTCAGAAAAAGATTTACGAGATCGCCTTTCGGGTCGATCGCGATGATCGGTATGTTGTCGATTGCGGCTTCTTCAAGCAACGAGACGCAAAGGCCGGTTTTACCCGAGCCGGTCATACCCATGCAGACACCGTGCGTGACGAGGTCTTTTGAGTCGTACATCAAAAGGCTCTCATCGATAACCTTTTGGTTTTCCTGATCATAGTGTTTGCCAAGATAAAATAAGCCTAGTTTTTCATAATCTGTCATCTTTTAATTCCTCGGATTCTTTTTTCTGTAATCCCAAGGGGGCGTCGGGTCTTCATCTTTCCATAGGCCGATCTGATTTGATCTCGCCTCGTTTTCGGCCGTCTCGTATGCCGCTCTCTTTTCCGTGCTTTGTTGCCGCGCGTGAACTTTGTAATGCCAGGCGAAACCGCGCCTCAGCTGTTCGAGATTGACGTTCTGATCGCCTACAAAGACTTCGCCTACAATCCTTCCATAGCGGTCTGTATCGACCGATTCGATTCTGATGTTCTTATTATAGATCAAGTCTGAAAGACTTTGTTTCGAACGTGCTCCGAATGCCTGGTGATTTTCCGGGGCGTCGATAGTCGCCAGACGGACTCGTTTGCGTTCATTTCCATTCATAAGAACTACGATCGAATCACCATCGCTGATGCCGACGACCCGGGCGGTTATCTCCCTGGTTTGCTTTGTAACCTCTTGTTCCGCTCTCGGTTTGGGCTTCGGCTTTTCCGCGTACTCGACCGGTTCGCAATTGGCAAAAGCGAAAGCTGCGAAAAGAACGGTAAATGCAAGAAGTTTCATCGGTTATTGGGAATTATATGAGAGTTTTTCGAGTTATGCGAGTTTATCTGAATAGTGGGCGGTGTTCAGCGCGATGTGGTTTAGAGTGACGCGTTCAGGCGTGAGTTAATCCCGCGAAACACAAGAGATCCACAAAAAAGGAAATCGAGCGTCGTCTTCGAAGCTCTTGCCGGAGCGCGGACGGCTCGTCCGCACGGTCGCCTGCGACCGAAGACTTCAATCCACTTACGATGAGGTGGCGTCAGCGACGCGTTGAAATTAATGAAGGCTGTGACCCTGAATCCATCGGTATAGCGGGTAATGCTTTCTTCGATCGCAAGCGATCGTGCGGACGGGCCGTCCGCGCTCCGGCAAGAGCTTTAAACCGATCGCGAGTCGCAGCAACTACAGGTTCGCCAATGCCCGCAGGGCAGCCGCAAAACTGTCTTCTTCTTCCTGCGGCCGGCAGCTCACCGCCCTATCGTCGATAAACGCGGACGCCAGGGGTTTGCCTCGCCCGGTGTAGACATCGCCGTACGGTATCTCGTTTTCGCGCAGCCATTCGACGACCAGGTTCTTTACCCGCTGCACATGATCTTCCGTTTTTACATTCTCATTCGCGATGCGAGCCGTATGGACAAGAACGAAGTACTTTTCGGAAAGCGCTTCCATGAATTCCTTCGCCCCTTCGATGGGATCGCCGATGTTCTCAAGCCCCTTCCAACCGTCGTATTCAGCAAGGACTCCATCGAGGTCGACGGCAACGGTTCGATTCCGCCGTTCAACTGACGATTTCTTTTTCAAAAATGACTCGGGTTTTTCCGTCACACCGGGAAGCGGCATCAGGCGAAGTGACATAAGGTGATCGATCGCATCGACACCCTCGAGCCAGTTTCCCTCGCCGTATTCCTCTACCCAAACTTTTGAATAGTGTTTATGCGTATGGTGTCGGCCGGGAAGTCTCAGCCATTTTCCGAGTTTGTGGAGTTTCGCCGAACTCGGAAACAGCTCGGGCTTTTTCGTAAGTTCGAGTTCCTCGTAGTTTGAAGTAAGGTTTTCAAGGTACTCAAAGACATCTTCAAGCGGATGCGGTTCGTTGAGAACGACGAGCAGGTGGAAACTCCCCATCCCGTTGGAATCGAGGATAACCGGATCGAGGTCCTGCGCCCGCAGTTTTCTATGCCAATCCACCATCGCACGAAAGTTGAGATCGGCGAGATAAGAAGAATCCTGTTCCTCGTGGACATCGAGATCGACCGCGAACCAGCGGCAGGTAGCCTCAGCTGAAGTCACGTGCAGCCCGATCAGATCATTTGGCTTCTTGCCTTTGAAGTGCCGCGTCAGCTTGTCATGGGTGACCATATCGCCCTTGCCGCGAAGGCTTGCGATTGGCAATGTGACCGCGCTAACGGACTTTCCGAGAGAGTCTGATTTGAGCGTGTATTGTCCCCAGACATCGAAACGGTTGACGAGATGTTTGAGGCCCCAGGTTGCGAGCCTTTCGGCATTCTCCTCCCATTCCTTTGCGATCCATTTGAGTTGCGGGTCGTTAAAGATCGGATCGAGACTCATCTCACTTGCTCCCAGCCGGTCAAAACGACCTTCTTGCGCAGATCGCCAAACTTCGCTTCGGCCTCGTTTTTTGTGTTCGCAGGCATTAGTTCTGTCGAAAGCGGTTCTTTCCGTCCCGTGGAAAAATCCGTGTAATAGACGATATAAGCGGGATATTCCCCGGTGACGGCCTTGTTGGTCTTCCAGATCAGAAGCTTTCTGATCATTTGTTTGACCCCGACTTCCTTAACAAAAACCTCTCGTTTTATGATTTCCGATTTTGGAAGATCGAGATCCGCGACCTTCTTTTTAATTTCTTCGACCGGCACCAGATCGACGACTTGTTTTACCGAGACTTCGTCCTTGTTGACACTCTTATCATCCCGAATTCGCTTAAACTGCGGCGAAATGATGCTTACAAAAGGCATCCGCCGGACAGCCGAATATTCCCCATTGTCGTACGAAAGTACCATCCGGTTGATCGGCCCACCGCGGCCCTTCTCGTTTATCAGATCGAGAAATCTCATCTCGACGACAATTTCGGGTTTGACCATTTCGTAAGCGACATGTGCCGAACTGACCTCGATATAGTCGGACGGAACTACCATTTTCTTGAGCTTCTTGAGAAGTTCGACGCGGTCTTCGTCGGCAAAACCCCCGCCGATTTTGGCCATTGTCTGGAGGCTTCCGTCGTCACGAACGAGGCCAACCAGAAGATCGTGAAGCAATCCAGCACGATCGTTCGGACTATCACTGAATCCAAGCACGACGCAGTCGATCGTATGAACCGGTTTGATCTTGTACCAGCCAACCTGCTCGTTGCGAACGACTAGACCTTCGGATCCCTCGGATTCGACCCAATCCCTATAGATTTGCTCGATCTCTTTTCGCGAGCCGGTGATCTTGTGATCGACAACCCTGACCAGATTCCCTTTCTTTACGATCTCCGTGAGCTTTGCAAAAACAAGGGGACTTTCACGCGGTTCCTCGTCGCCGATGCTGATGATGTCAAAAAGCGCGATCGAGAGTTTTTTCAGGTCTTCCGCTCTCTTGGGATTTCTCGCTAAACGAATGACATCATGAACTCTTTCGCGTTTGTCCGTTTTGAAAAAGAGTTCGGCGGCGAAGGACGCTGTTTTGATTTTTGCGTCTTTTAGGTGTTTAGCGAGCTCGGAAAACGCCGGCAACCCAACCCTTACGGTGCCTCCCGGGTTGACCGAGATCACGTCTTTCCCGTCAAAAAAGAGGAGGCAAAACTCCCCGTCGACCTTTCTCGAAACGGCGTAACCGTCCAGGTTGGGGATTTTCTCTTCGATCCGCGTGGCTTCGAGCGGCGACATCAGAGCTGAGATCCTGCGTTTATATTCCTGAGCTTTCGCCTGAAGGGTGAGGTCCTCGAGTGCGTTAGCCGGGCCGATAAGGTAACTCCCTGCCTTTTTTGAGAACTTTGATTTGTCGAAAGCTATGTTCATTCGGGAAGCTTTAGCTCGAGATTCGAGAGATGTAGCAGAAGGCAATAGCTCTCGTCTTTTATTCGCCCTTCGAGAAAACCGCGGAAGCCTTTACCGCCGCGCTGAAAGATCAACGGCTCGTTGCCCTTTTTCCCGCCGCCGACAAGCATCAGGGAATCTTTGTCATGCAATTCCTTGGCGATCTCAAAAAGAA
>JAOTWT010000195.1 GCA_029862725.1 Acidobacteriota bacterium
TGAGTGAGGCGTTGCCGCATTGGACCATTGGCAAGAATTACTTGTTCAACAGATCACTCGTCGGAATCACGAGATATATCGACAGCGTTTCGCAGTTTGGAAGCATTAAAAAGAAATCCATCTACTCCGATCGCATCCTTTCAGAATTGGGAGAACGCCTTTCGGGACCGGAAGATCTATACGCGCAGATCGCCTCGTCTGCCGGAGACATCGACGATCTGGCCCGGATGCTTTATCTGGACAGCAAGACCTATCTTCCCGGCGATATCCTGACTAAGGTCGACCGTATGACGATGGCCGCCTCGCTTGAGGCACGGGTCCCGCTTTTGGATCATCATCTAATCGATTTTGTGACCCGAAATATACCCTCATCGATGAAGATACGAGGTGGACAAACAAAATACGTTTTTAAAAAAGCGCTCGAAGGGTTTGTTCCCGACGAGATCCTTTACCGCGAGAAGCAGGGTTTCGGTGTTCCGATCGGCGAGTGGATAAACGAGAGACTCAAGGAGAAGATAATCGACACGCTTTTGGAAAACAGGTCGCTTGAGAGAGGGTATTTCGAAAGGAAGTATATCGAAACGCTCGCATCTGAACACCGCCGGGGACGCCGGGACCATTCGCACCCGCTGTGGGCGCTTTGGATCCTCGAACTTTGGCACAGACGGTACATCGACCGGCCGTGGTCGGCCTGATAATCCGATTAAAAGCATCTTTTTATGAGCGACGCTTCGTTTACCGACAGACTTCGCTGGAACCTGCCCTGGCTTTTCCGCTATCCATTTGAACGGGCCGGAAGCCTCTTCGGCAGAACTGCGTTTGAAGAGAAACATCTGATTTTCACGATCGCCGATCATTTCGAACCCGCATGGAGTGCCGGGGGTATGCTTCCGCTCGATGGCCAGAAAAAAGCGCTCGATCAATATTACAGGAAGGCGCGTCGAACCGGCGAGAAACTTCGCGATGCTGACGGTAAGATGTTCGGACATACCTTTTTTTACCCGGCGGAACAGTATGAGCCGGGACTGCTCGAGACGATTGCTGCGATGCAGCGCGAAGGCTTGGGAGAGGTGGAAATCCATCTCCATCATGGTGTCGATAAACCCGACACCCCGGAAAATCTGAAGCGGCAACTGCTCGATTTCCGCGACCGGCTCGCTGCGGACCACAAATGCCTCTCCCGGATGGACGGTAAGGGCGAGCCAAGGTATGCGTTTGTCCACGGTAATCTGGCACTTGCGAACTCTGCCGGCGGTATGTACTGCGGAGTCGACGAGGAAATGCAGATTCTCGCGGATACCGGATGTTATGCCGACATGACGCTGCCATCCGCACCTGACCGGACACAGGTTTCGATCATCAATCAAATCTATGAATGCGGAGGACCGCTTGATCAGGCGGTTCCGCACCGGACCGGCAGGAGACTGGAGGCGGATGGAAGGGAACCCGTACTGCCGATGATATTTGCGGGTCCGCTGGTGTTTAACTGGAGCCGAAGAATCGGGGGCATTCCGGTACCGAGGCTTGACGACGGAGCGCTGGTGTATAATCAGCCAATGGACATATCCAGGCTGAAGCGCTGGATGGGTGCGAATATCACCGTCCGCGGACGCTCGAACTGGATTTTTGTGAAGCTCTATTGCCATTCATTCTTTTCTCATGATCAGGAAGCGGCAATCGGGGAAGACGCGTTACGGTTTTTTGGCGAAATAAAGGACTATGGTGAAAAGACCGGCGGATTTAAACTCCACTTTGCATCGGCACGCGAAGCGGCGAACATGGTTTTCGCAGCGATTGACGGAAAAAAAGGAACCCCGGGAGAATACCGGGATTACCGGCTGCAGACGATAATGGATAATGGATAATTGGGTAAGCGGATGTCGAATCCTTTGGATAAACTAAAGAAACTAAAGGGACGGAGCTTGAAAGAGTTTCAGACTCGGGGCGGACAGGCCATGCTGGCATATTCCGAAAAACTCGGAATCAGGGGCAAGCTTTTGGCTGATGACGAGTTTCTGAATGTGATTTCGCCGGGTGCGATCGATCCGTCACTCGGGATTTCAGCTGAGTCGCTCCGGGACAAATTCTATGCGAACTCCAACGCGACATTTTTCCCATCAATTTCGAATCTTGAGGAATCGGTCCGGCTCCTTTGTGACCACCTAAAGGGTCGTCCAGACCGCTATTTCATCGAGCAGGCTGACAAGATAATCGAAGGCAGGATCGATCTCCTCGGCTTCCGTGATCTCGATTTCGGCACTCCCATCGATTGGCATTACGAACCCGTTTCGGAAACGCACTGCCCGATCAAGCACTGGAAGCAATTCGACGAGGCTGATTCGCGCGAAACCGGCGATAAAAAGATCATTTGGGAATTGAACCGTCATCGCCACTTTTTTACTCTCGGAGTCAGTTACAGGATATCGGGCAACGAGAAATATGCAGCGTGTTTTGCCGAGCACCTGAATTCCTGGATGGATCAGAATCCGCCGGGGATCGGAGTGAACTGGGTAAGCAGCCTTGAGGTCGCTTTCAGGGTCATGTCGTGGTTGTGGGCCTTTCATTTGTTCAGAGACTCGAAGGCTTTTACAACGGATTTGTTTTTTGACGCCCTCAAATTCCTTTTCGCACAGGGCCGGCACATCGAGAAGTATCTTTCCACATATTACAGTCCCAATACTCACCTGACGGGCGAGGCCCTGGGACTTTTTTACCTCGGAACCCAGTTAAGCTTTTTTGACCGTGCCGAACACTGGCGGGCGCTGGGAGAGGAGATCCTGACTGCTGAGTTGGAACGCCAGGTTCGTCCCGACGGTATCTATTTTGAACAATCGACCTGGTATCAGAGATACACCACGGATTTTTACACTCATTTCCTGATTTTGCAGAAGTTGAATGGAAGCCGGTTGAGCTCGGGACAACACCGAAAAATGGTTTCGGTAGTTCGATCCTTACTCGACAGCCAATTGCTATTTACGAGACCGGACGGAACCTCGCCTTTGATCGGCGACGACGATGGCGGCACCATGCTGCCGGTTACGACGGATAGGCCCGACGACTTCCGTAGTAGTCTCGCGACCGGTGCGGTGATCTTCGAACGCGGCGATTACAAGCTCATTGCCGAGGAATCGAAACAAGGCGTTTTGTGGCTGCTGGGACCGAAAGGGCTGGCTGTTTTTGAGTCGATTGGAGAACATGCGCCGAGTATGCAGTCCAAGGGTTTCAAAAGCAGTGGTTTTTATGTAATGCGTGACGGATGGTCGAAAGAGGATAACTATCTCTTGATCGACGCCGGTGAGGTCGGTTCGCTTAACGGCGGGCACGGCCATGCCGATACGTTGGCGATTGAATTGGCTGTCGGCGGCAGAACGATGCTGGTAGATCCGGGAACGTACACCTACCACAAGTCCCTCGAGCAGCGGAATTGCTATCGCTCGAGCCCGGCACACAATACACTGACGATTGACGACAAGTCCTCTTCGGAATTCGGCGGGACATTTTCCTGGGATGCGATGGCCGACGCCGAGGTCGATTCGTGGATTTCGCAGGACCGGTTCGATTTTATCGAGGCCCGCCACAACGGATATAGGCGTCTTGAAAACTCCCCCGCTGATTGCACGCGAAGCATCCTGTTCCTAAAGAACGACTATTGGATCATGCGGGACTTTGTCAAAACCGTGGGTGAACATCAATACCAGCAAAACTTTCATTTCGACACTGGAACAAACCCGACTATCGTAAGTCCGGAAAACGGGATAGCTTTTGTCGAAGCAGGCGAAGGCGAGCGGGAAGGGATGCGCCTCTTCACTTTCGGCGATAATGGAAGTTGGCAGCGAAAGGACGGATGGATCTCCAAGTGTTACGGACAAAGGCAAAACGCGCCGTTTATCAGATTTGTTTCGAAGGGAATCGGACCGCAGGAGTTCCTGACCTTTATTATCCCGGTCGAACCCGGATTCGAAAGGCCGAAGGTACTCGAAACCGAGGTTGCCGGAGGTCGCGCATTTGTGGTCAATTATCGTAATTATCAGGACTTGTTCGTGTTTGCCGACGGCGGGATGACAGTGCGCACTGAGTTCTTTAACACCGACTTTGCGTTTTTGTGGGCGCGTATAAGTGCGGGCGAAAAACTCCCGGAGGAGTTTGTGCTTATCAACGGGCGGAATTTCACTCTTAACGGACGTGAAGTTTTAAATAATCCGGAAAATTTTGAGTTTGCCACTGCCCGGCGCTTCGGCAGTCGTCTTAACGTGAGGACGTCGAAGAGTGTCTTCAGTGTTTCGATTCCCCAGAAAAATTCACGAACTTTTATAGTCAAATCAACCCCGGAAGTAGACATTTGAACGGTTCGCGGCAGATAGGAACCGGCGCCTCAGTGGGTAAAAGAGTACTCCAACTTATCGGAAGTTTTCATCAGGGCGGGTCAGAACGTCAGGCGGTACAACTCTCACTGCTACTGAAACGCGATGGTGAGTTCGATGTTACACTTGCGACTCTCGACAAGCGGGGAAGTCTCCTGGATGAGGCACATGCCGGCGGTTTTACAGATATTCCAGAGTACAGGTTAAAGAGTTTTGTCCGTTTTGGATTCGTCCGGCGACTCTTTGAATGCGCTTCGTACATGCGCAAACAAAAATTCGATATCGTTCATACTCACGATTTTTACACTAACGTATTTGGCATTTTGGCGGCCCGCCTTGCCGGGGTCCCTGTTCGGATTGCCTCCAAAAGAGAAACAAAGGGTGTCAGGACTCCGGCACAGGAAAAGGCGGAGCGGATTATCTATCGTATTTCGACGGCGATCACGGTCAATTCGAAGGCGGTAGGAAGATTCCTCGAAGAGCGCGGAGTCGAGAGCTCCAAAATCAGACTCGTCTACAACGGGCTGGATACTTCGAGGCTTGAACCGGGCACCAGCGACCGCGAGGTGATCTGCGAAAAACTCGGTATTCCGCCGGATAAGGTGTTTGTCACGATCGTTGCGAACTTGCGTCATGGTGTAAAGAACCAGCCGATGCTTTTGCGTTGCGCAAAATATTTGCGTGATGACTTTCCCGATGTGCATTTTGTGTTTGCCGGCGAAGGAGAACGAAAAGATTTCCTAACCGATTTGTCCGTCCGCCTTGGCGTCGAAAAGAACGTCCATTTTATCGACCGCTGCAAGGAAGTCGGAGAACTGCTTTACGTTTCGGAAGTATGTGTTTTGACGTCCTATGCGGAAGGATTCTCGAATTCGATCCTGGAGTATATGGCCGCCGCCAAACCGGTGGTTGCAACAGATGTCGGCGGAGCGAGAGAATGTGTCGAGGATGGCGCGACCGGTTATCTCGTCCCCTCGGACGACGCACGGGAAATGGCCGACAGGCTTGCGAGCCTTCTTTCCGATCCTGAGAAAGCTGCGATGATGGGACAGTACGGCAAAACACGGGTCCGCGAGAGGTTTGATTCTTCGATCCAGCTCGCGAATATCAAAAACTTATACGAAGATCTCACTGAGGGGCGAAAACGGCCGAAAAGCAGTGATCAACCCCGGTAAAGCCCTGCATTATCGGGGGTTGCGTATTGACAGGAGGCACGGCTTCATGAGACTTTTTTAAAAGGACTTTTTTAAGTTCTTCCGTTCCTGCCCAGGTTTCAAATTCAACGTTTATCCCAGCCGACAGCATTTATACAAATCGTAATTGATCGACCTATGAAACAAGTAATTCGAAGGGGTCTAAAGGAAATAATTGTCGACGAGGTCGCGGACCCGTTGCCGTCGCACAATCACGTCCTTGTGAGGCCCTTTTACTCTTTGATCTCCAGCGGCACCGAGACCGCCGATATACATACCGACAGCATTGTTAAGGAAGTCGCCGATAATCCTTCGCACATCCAAAAAGTATGGGACATCATGCGAAAAACGGATCCTCTTGCGACCATCCAGGAAGTTCGTGCCAAGTTCAGCGAATATGCTGTTTTGGGCTATTCGGGAGCAGGAGTAATAGTTGAAAAAGACAAGGCCGTAAACGATCTCACGATCGGCCAAAGAGTGGCATATGGGGGCGAAGGTACGGGGCATGGCGAAACGATAAATGTCGGGCGAAATCTCGTCGCCCGTATTCCAGATAATGTCGCGTTTGAGGACGCGTGCTTTACGACCTTGGGGGCAATCGCAATGAATGCGGTGCGACAGGCCGGGATCCAGGTTGGCGAATCGGTAGTTGTTATGGGCCTTGGGCTTGTGGGTCAACTCGTCACGCAGATCGTCGCCTGCCAGGGGGGTGTCGTGA
>JAOTWT010000196.1 GCA_029862725.1 Acidobacteriota bacterium
CTACGACGAATGGTCTGCGCACATGACCGAGGATGTCGCCTTTTACGTTGAGCTTGCGCGAAAGGCCGACGGACCATTGGTCGAGCTGGCGGTTGGAAACGGGCGGGTCGCTATCCCGGTTGCGAAGGCTACCGGGAGAACCGTGATTGGCATCGATACCTCGCCGAGCATGCTCGAGCAGGCACGTGGCAATGCGGCCGAAGCCGGGGTAGAGCTGGACCTGCGAGAAGGTGATATGCGTGATCTCGTGATCGATGAGCCCGCAGCCCTGATCTACTGCCCGTTTCGTTCGCTGCTCCACCTTCCGACCTGGGCCGACCGCCGCCGAACATTTGAGAGGGTAGCGGCTTCGTTACAAAGCAACGGACGGTTCGCGTGGAATGCGTTCGCCTTCGATCACAATGCCGCGGCGAGGTATGACGGAGCGCGACAGGAGAAGCCAGTTCCGCATACAGTGAGTTACTCGGTCGGAGAGAACCGCATCGATATTGCCCTTGATTCCGCGGGGAAAAGCTCGCTATGGTGGGCCACAAAAAATGAATGGCTCGGACTGATAGACGTCGCGGGTCTCAAGGTAGAGGCGCTTTATGGTGGTTTTGCCGGCGAGGCCTTTGAGGATAACAGCACTGAGTATGTATTCGTCGCGGCGCCAAATCCCGAAAGCCGTACCAAGCAAAGAAACTGAAGGCAGAAAATGGACCCGGAAGTGCAATGTGTCTGGAACGAACGAACAAGCGGTCGTGGCAGTGAGCTTCAAAGCGACCGTGACATCATCTCATAATCAATATGAGGACCAGACGCGGCTGATGAGTATGTCCTATTCGGGTCACCGTTCCGCCAACGCAATCAGCCGCCGCATCTTCGAACTCACCGGCTGGCTGGCGCCACTGTAGTTAGACATTACGATCGCGATCCAGCCGGAATCACGGAAAATGTCCAGATTGGCGCTGATGCCCGTGAATCCGCCTCCGTGGCCAAACCGGTTACCGTCCTCCGAGACTATAAAACCGAAGCCGTAGGCCGACGCAAAAATGTCCGGTTTTGCAGTAGTAAATTCCCTCACAAGCCCCTTGCCCACAATCTTGCCTGCTAGCAGTGCTGTTGCGAACCGGTGAAGATCTTCGGCGGTCGAGTAGCATCCGCCCTGCGGGCCGCCGCGCATGACATGCAAGAATATGTTGTTCCTGAATGTCACGCCGTCATCGGTGAAGACCTTGTCATAACCCACGGCCAGGTTCTTGTTCACCTTGTCCAGTTCGAAACAACCGGTGTTCTTCATCCCCGCCGGAGCGAGTATGTTCTCATCGACGAACTTGAAATAGGAGCTGCCGGACGCAACTTCGATGACCTTGCCGAGCACGAGCATACCCGTGTTGCTGTATTGCCAATTTGTGCCCGGCTCGAACCGGAGTTTCTCGTCCTTTTTAGCAAGCGCCATCATATCGTCGACATTCCGTATGCTTCCTCTTGATGTCATTTGCCAATTCTCAGAAAAGTAACCGCCAAGACCGGCAGTGTGGCTGAGCAGATGTTTGATCTTTATCTTCTTTGCCGAATCGGTGTCGGGAAAATCGGGGACGAATTTTGAAAGCGGGTCATCGATGGTCAGCTTACCGGTTTCGACCAGTTTTGCTATAGAAATAGCAGTAAACATCTTGTTCATCGAGCCCAGGTTAAACTTCGTATCGATCTTATTAGGTGATCCGAAATCTTTGTTTGCGGTTCCGAAGGCCCCCTTGTAAATCACCTTGTCACCCTTTGCGAGCAAAACACTGCCGGAGAAGACGTCCGCATTCGCCAGCTTCTTGATATAGTCGCCGAGCTCGGTTCCTATTTCGTTTGCCGACAGCTTCGCGGAGCCTTCGCGCTCTTCCTCCGGCAAGGGTCTCATACCAAGTCCGACAATCTTATGCGGAGGTGAGGGGTCGACCCTGACCGACAAGCCGTTACTCTCTCCGGTCAGCCTGCTTTTGACTCTGAGAGTGACGCGGTTTTCTTCCCTCTCGGCGACATCTATCACGTCCAGACCGCGCGACGCATCCTTAACCGAAAAGAAGAAATTAAGATGCGCGGACATTGGCAAGTTCAGAAAATCTCCTCCAAAATTTGCCTTTACATATTCTTTAAACTGGGTTCCGTTGGAGTTGTTGATCTGAGTCACGAACTCCCGCGCACGCTTTTCAGCCGGATCCGGCTGTTGTGCAAACACGGCAGGAGCAAATAAAAAGATTGCGATCAAAAATAAGTATCGGATGTTCATATAAATATTCCTCTCTGTCACACTATTATGACCAAAATACGATATTGGTCAAATTCCAGTTCGATCAGTGTATCAAAAATGTGTGTTTTTACCTTCCGCAGGACTGATAGATAGATATGTTTGGTTTTTTTGGGGGGAGTTTTCGGGCTGTATGTTTGAAGTGTTTGTATCCATCCCTGTCTTCCATGGACTACAAAAAGTTTCTCAAGTAATCTCTTGAACGGAAGGTTATGGATAAGAATCCAAAAAAAGACTCAAGGGCTACCGAGAAGGATTCCCTAGTTGCGGACATACTTTTGCTCAAAGATCGCGCACTGGACGTAGCAGCCGAGGGAATAACGATTGCGGATATGCGCCTGCCCGATCAGCCCCTGATATACATAAATGAGGGCTTCGAAAGGCTTACAGGGTATTCTGCCAAATCAATGTTCGGAAAGAACTGTCGGTTTCTTCAGGGAGCAGATACGGATCAGGATACCGTGAGGCAAATAAGCGAAGCCCTTGCAAACGGAACTGAATGTACAGTAGAGATTCTTAATCAAACGAAGGATGGCAGGCCGTTCTGGAATCGGCTTTCACTGACCCCGGTCACGGATTCTTTAGGCGAGGTCACACATTTTATCGGCGTTCAGTCGGACATCACAAAACGGAAGAATGCTGAGACCGCACTTCGCGAGGCAAATCAAAAACTTGAACGAGCCAACCGGCATATGAAGAGGAACCTGGATGCGGCTGCGAAGATCCAGAGATCGCTGCTTCCGGATAGCGCACCCGTATCAGATGACGTAATGTTTTCGTGGGTTTTTCAGCCATGCGACGAGCTTGCGGGAGATACCCTAAACGTGTTTCCGCTAGATGAAAAACGCTTTGCCGTTTATATGATCGACGTCAGCGGTCACGGTGTTAGTGCTTCCCTGCTTTCGGTGACATTGAGCCACTGGTTCTCCCGTCATTTTCAGATATCCGGAAATTCAGGTGGCGAGCCGCAAACAGACAGCATTTCCTTTTCTTCCCCGTTGGCAGTTGCCGAGGAACTCAACCGGCAGTTCCAAATGGACGCGGAAAATGCGCAGTACTTCACCATGTGCTTTGGGGTGATTGATGTCGATGCCGGTGAGTTTCGTTATGTCGCGGCCGGGTGCCCGCCTGTGATCGTTGCGGGCAAAGAGGGAAACTCGGATATCCGGGTGGTTGAGGGATTTCCCGTCGGGATCGTAGATCAGCCCGAATACTCGGAAAACGTCATCAAGCTCGATTCGGGCGACCGTGTATTCCTTTACACGGATGGTGTAACTGAAGCGGAGGATCGAAACGATAATCCCTATGGAACGGAGCTCATGGCACAAAATATTCTCAAAAACGGTGACCGGGAATTAGAAGACTGCCTTGGCGCGGTTATGGAAAGCGTGACTGCCTGGCGGGGCGATCGAAGTCTTGATGACGATGTTTCAATACTTGCGTTTGAACTCACCTAGCGGTTTTAAAAGCAATTGCGAATCACGCCCCGAAAGGATCAACCATTAGCTCGCGGCAGCTTTCTTCCTTTCCTCATCCAACAGCCGTCGAAACAATTGCGTGTTTCTGATGGGATCCAGATCATAGTCGTGACTGAGATTGTAATAAAACATGTTTGTTCTATCTTCCCTGCCTTTCCGCCGTATCCATTCAAGTGTCTTATCCGTATCTCCTAAGGCGAGATAATTCGTCGCAATCGAGTAATAAAAGATCTTGGATGGTTTCTGTTCAAGGAGCCGGTCGAAGATTTTTTTCGCTTCCGTTCTGTCTCCCCTTTTTGCTTTGATTCGGCTTAACGCGAAAAGCGCGAACCAATCTCCTGTGTGAACCTCCAGCACCGCTTCAAGCTGAAGAACGGCCTTATCAAAGGAACGCATTTGTTCATAAGACTCAGCGAGGGTCATTCGTGCGCTGATAGATTCACCCGCAATTCGTAGACCGTTTTCCGCAAAAACCAAGGCTTCTTCGGGTTGGCGTGAGAAATTAAGAATCTGAGCCAACGCAATATTTACCGTAACCGAGTGTGGGTCGAGCCTCTGGGCCATGCGCATTTCTTTGACCGCCGAATCCAAATCATCAACCAGGAGCAGTTGCCATGCATAGAGTTTCCTCGCCGTCGCATTGTTCGGTTTTATTTGGATCGCTTTTCTTAACAGCTCGCGACTCTTTCGGTTCTTGCCTTCCTTGTTAAACACAAAGGCCAATGCCGTCAATGCTTCAGAAGAGTTCGGATCCAACTCAATTGCTCTGTTCGCCAGGACTTTTGCTTTGTTTAGGGCTTCTTTTCGTGGAACCAAGAAGTCGATTCGGAAATGGTTGATAAGTGCATAGGTATAAGAAAGATACGCATATGCCAGCGCGAACTCGGGGTCTTTGTCTATCGCGCTCTCGAAGTTCTCAATCGCGTTCCTAAATGTTTCCGGCGACCGCGAAGTTCCCCGTTGAGCCGCCGAACGTTGATTCCAGTAATAGAGACCTTTCAGAAAGGCCTTGTAAGCTGCTAAATCTCTGGGATGGCGGGCCACCTCAGGCTTCCGACTCCCGGTATTTAGTGTGAGGGAAAGTTCCTTCGCAATCTGCTCGCTTATCTCATCCTGCAGCGAGAATAGATCCGAATATCTTTTGTCGAACTTCCCCGTCCATATCTGCCGCTTCTCATCGACACTGTAGAGCCGCACGATCGTTCTGACCATATCGCCTTCAGTTTGAACTGTGCCGTCAACAACAACGTCAACGTCCAAACTTTTCCCTAGTTCAAACAGATTCCTACGCTCGCTCGACGAATAACGGATGATTGAACCCGTCGGAGTAACAACCAAATTATCGGATTCGCCGAGTTTTGAGATCAGTATGTCTGCGATGCCCAAGCCCAGTTTCTCATCTTTTTCATTCCCGATCTGGGTTAAGGGCAACACCGCGATCGATTCGATTTTTTTGGGTTCAGCGATTTCGTTAGTGCTAAGAAAATATCCAAGAGACACAATGGAAATCAAAGATACCAGCAACACGACAAAGACTTTCATCCTGTTTGCATTTCCAAATCCCTTGATCATTCTGTAAACGGCTTCGCTCGATTCTCCGGTTGAAACTGCGCCGTTCATTGACGCCGGTACCGTTTGGTCTATCATCTGGTTCTCCGGATAGACCTCCTCAACTTCCGCTACGAAACAATACCCTTCTTTCGAAACCGTTTTGATAAACATGTCGCCCTCGCTGTCATTCCCGAGTGTTTTGCGCAAAATATAGACATATTGCATCAGAGTCTTTTCTTCGACATTCACTCCATTCCAGAGACTCTCAATCAAATAGTCTTTGCGCAGGAGTTCTCCCTGGTTTTCAACAAAGAAACGCAAGACTTCGAGTGTCTTTTTGGTTGCTTTGATCTCGGTTTCTCCTCGCAAGAGCCGACATCCTTTGAGATCGAGCCGATATCCCCCGAAGTCATAGAATTCTATTTTTCCGCGTTCCATCGATATCCTCCTGACTGACTTTGCCCATAAACCTCATTATGAAGAATACACACAATTAGGCACTATCTGGCAAAACTTTCGTGTTGTTAGACGCCTACGAACTTGAAAACCGTGCAACCCCAACTGGTCACCGATTATAAAGGCAATGTATTAAGGTCAGAAGAGCCCCAATTTGATGGGGTCTAATACTGAATTTGAAAATTTGGAAAATTCTTGAATCACATTTGGAACGGCATTGCAGAAAACCATGATATAAAATTGCGGGACTGCGGAATATGTTTGAGAGGTAAGCTTTTGTGACACAGACGATTGCGTGGCTTAAGGCCATATGCGTAAACCGTTCGGCGAAGGTTCCGCATTTTTATGTAACGGAGGAATTAATGAAAGCATTCCGCAGGATCTTCTTACAAAGAGCCCGTCAGCGGCTTCTGTCGCGAACGGCAGTTGGACTGATTTGCACTTTATTTTTAACAGAGGCACCTGCCGCGGGGATCCAAAACGAACGTAAGAACGATTTAAGCCGGC
>JAOTWT010000197.1 GCA_029862725.1 Acidobacteriota bacterium
AGCACAAAAGCATCCGTACGTTGAAAAATGAGGAAGACCCGCGATTGCGCAGATCCGCCTCATCATTGAGCCCGTTCAATTCCGATTTTAGTCCTTTCCCTTTCCCAATACGGGTAGTTGGGTCGCCATTTCAAGCCAACGCTTTTGAATGTCGACATAGCTCGACATGGTTTGCTGGGCAAAATCAGCCAGTGCCGCTGCCGGGGACGAATCGTCAAGATTAAAGCCTTCTTTGAGCGCTTCCATCATCCGTGTGTTTTGTTCAGCTGCGAAATCGAGCCATGCGGCCCTCATTTTCACGAGAGTTTCGATTCCCTGACCGCCCGCAGCCTGAATTCCGCCGATCATATCGGGGTTTGCAAAATCGGCACTGTCTTTAACGGTGGCCATCATCTGTTCACCCTGCTTAATCGCGATTTCCGACCACTGTTTTTGGGCTTCGACAAAGCTGTTTGCGGCTTGTTTCGCCCACTCGCCCATCGCTTTTGTCGGGGCGTTATCAGCCATTCCCGAAATACCCGAAACGGTTTTGAAAACCATTTCATATTGATTTGTCGTCATCTCGAGCCACATCTTTTGTGCCTCAACCAATTGATCCACTACCGCGCGCGCCCAATCGCCGGAAACGTCAACGGAAGTTGCCGCAGCGGTCTTCGAAGTTCGCGGCGGACGCTTTCTAGAAGTCTTAGTGGTTGACGATTTGGCGGCAGTCCGCTTCTTAGGCGGCGATTTCCTGGCCGTTTGTGCCTTGCCCGTAGTTGTCTTCTTTCGAGTCGTCCTTGCTTTCTTTGGTGTTGCCATTTTTCCCTCTTAAAATTGAAAACCCGCCGCTGGTGCCGCGGCAGGTATGAAAAGCGGAATCAGTTACCTAGAGCTCTTTGCTTGCGGAATGAATCCACTAAAAGTTTTACTGATGTTGTCGAACATTCCCTTACCGAAGTCCACTGCTTCTTTTTGGAAAGGAAATTCCATCTTCGTGGTCTGTTCTATAAACGTCTCACCGGTCGACTCAAAAAGCTTGATCCAGTCGCGTCGGATCTCCGAAGTCGCGTCCCAGTATCCTTTGGCGACCTTGAGCGCGTCGACATTCGCATCGTACCCGACTTTGTATAGCCCTTCGATCATGTTCTCAGTCATTTCTGCGGTTTGAACAGCACCTGTCAAAGTCACCTTTGCCGTGTTTTCCGTGAGCTCAACTGCTTTGTTCATGTTATTACCAATATTTTTCTTAACCATTTTAAATACCTTCCAATAAAATATGTGTTTCAGGCTTCATTCCCGAACTGTTTTACTCGCCTGACCAATCGAATAGTAGGAGATTGGATTCGCAATGTCAAGCGGTTTTTTCGCATTTGCGAGATAAATCTTATAACTCAAGTAATCTCAACTGTTTACCTTTGTAATTATTTTTTGTATTTATCGGCTTAGTGCCGAATTTACGGCTTGATAGTTGTTACTCATTGGCGAACTATTTGTAACATTATTCGTTTCATATAGTTATACGACTTTTACCTCAACGTCATTCGCTTGTGCTATCATAGTGCTCATGAGTGCGAAGAAAGCTTCAAAAGATGTTTTGGTAATCAAGCGGTACGGGAACCGGCGTCTCTATAACACCGAGACCAAGGGCTATGTCAACTACGAGGATCTCGCCAGGATCGTGCGTCAGGGCAGGGACATCAAGGTCGTCGATTCGAAGTCCAAAGAGGATGTGACAAAGTCCGTCCTGATCCAGATGATCCTGGAAGAGGAAAAGAACGACCAGTCTGTGTTGCCAACCGATTTTTTATTCCAGGTGCTGCGTTCGCGCAACGACTCGATGCAGGATTTCTTCCGCAATCATCTATCGGCGAGCTTCGAGGCCTATATGAAAACCAAGGAGCAGTTCGATAACCAGTTCCGCAGCGTGCTGGAAATGGCGTTTTCCGCACCAAAGACGATTGAGAAACTCATCCCCGGCGCTGAGGTAGTGCGGGAAGTGATCCTTGGCAAGGATGACGAAAAAGAAGAAAATAAAGACGACGAATAGTTAAGAACCGACCGTTTGATCAAATCGCGGGCCTGCACGCTCTTGTAATTCCGCCAAGCCCTTCATCTCCTCCAACGTAATGCGATTGTTGACGAGTTTGGCCCACAAACAGTTTAAAACATTGTATTTTAGGGAGAATTCCGCTATAAATCTCGGTATCGTCAAAGGAGAGAGAATTTTTCCTTATCTTGTGAGTGCTCCTTAAGGAAACCGCGCAAGTAAAGCACGTCACGTTTCGATCTTCGTGATTGCGAAGAAATGCCTTCATTTTTGAACTTCCATGTGCTATTCGGCTTTCAATCTACCACGAATCGATTCAAGAATTTTTGGGCTCCACCTTTGGAGATAAATCGCCAAGACTGCCAGCCGACTGAACCCAAAGCGGAGGCAAGATGCAAACTTTTGATCAAGACTTATTCATTAGTTACGCCCATATCGACAACAGAACTGGTTTACCTGACGAAGAAGAGTTGGGATGGATTGCCCTGTTTCATAAGAAACTTGAGGCATATGTGAGCCAGCATTGGGGTAATGACGTCAAAATCTGGAGAGACGGTGAATTGACTGGAAACTCCGACTTTTCTGAGGAAATCATCAAGCAGATCGCCCAGTCCGCTGTGTTCATCTCTGTTTTAACTCCAAGATATATCAAGTCCGAGTGGTGTACGAGAGAACTCGCCGAGTTTTGCAAGATCGCCAGAGAAAGCGGAGGGATTAGCGTCGATGACAAGATCAGAATTTTCAAAGTAGTGAAGATCCCAGTCCGCACTCTGGATTCTCTTCCAGAGGAAGTTTCAAGAGCCCTCGAATATGAATTCTATAAATTAAAGAACGGAAAGCCTTATCCATTGGACAGATCCTTTGGGAAGGATTTCGAGTTTGAATACAACCGAAAGGTGAATGAACTGGCGGTGGATATTTCGGAGTTGCTCGAGGAATTGACCTCATTAAATAGAGGTAATGGTCAAATTGAGAAAAAGAAGAAGAAACAGACCGTTTATCTGGCGGAATGCAGTTATGACCGTAAACAGGAAAGGGAAATTCTAAGGTGTGAGCTTAAGCGCTTCGGCTATGAAGTATTACCAAAAAACACACTTCCCAACGACGTTGATGAAGAATACGTGTCCGTCATCGAGCCGCTCCTTGAAAGCAGTGATCTATCGGTTCACCTCATCGGGAAAACCGGCGGCCCAGTGCCTGATGGACCACGACAGAAGTCTTTGTCCATTCTTCAAAATGAGGTCGCGGTGAAATACTCAAAGAGAGTCGGCCTGAAACGTGTTATCTGGGTGCCGGAAGGAACCTTTTCTGCGCAGGCGCGTCAGCAGGCTTTTATTGATGCGCTTCACAACGATCCCGAGGCACAGTTTGGGGCCGACTTAATCACGGGCAATCTTGAGGAACTAAAGAGCGTTATACATTCCGAATTATTGCAACGGGAACTCTCGAAAACATCTCAATCCGAAGCTCCCGGTGTCATTACCATCAACCCTTCCAAGCTGATTTATTTGATTTGCGATCGAAAAGATCTAAAGAACACCATCCCCCTGCAAAAGTACTGTCGGAACAAAGGATTTGAAATCGAAATCCCCGCCTTTACAGGTGAAGCGGCTGCCATCCGGGAAACACACGAGAAACTTTTGGCCGACTGCGATTTCGTCATCCTCTTTTACGGAGCGGGCGATGAAGCTTGGAAGAAAAGCGTTTCCATCGACCTTCGCAAGATTTCCCACTTTCGGGAAGGCAATCCACTACCGCCGAAATTTACTTTTGTGGCCGATCCCTCTACTGCCGATAAAGAAATCCTAATCGAAACCGAGCCAAACCTGATTAATGGATTGGGAGAATTTTCAGATTCGATTATGGAGCCATTCTTGAGGGAAACGAAATGACCGGGGAAACTTTAAATAAGAATCGGCCGAGCGGCAACGCAGCCAACCTGAATCCGTTCCCGGGGCTAAGGCCATTCAGGGAGGGTGAAGAAGATCTATTCTTTGGCCGCGATAGCCAGGTCGATGCAATGGTAGATAAACTGGCCGCCACCCGTTTTCTGTCTGTTGTGGGTTCTTCGGGGAGCGGTAAATCTTCTTTGGTCAACTGCGGACTACGCCCCGCATTACAGCGCGGCTTGATGTCGTCGGCCGGCTCAGCATGGAGAATTGTCAGGTTTCAGCCGGGAAACGATCCTATTGGAGAAATGGCTCGGGCGTTGTCGTCGAAAGGTGCCTTATTTAGCCGTCAAAAGACCCTCTCCGTGCCTCTGGTCGAGATCATCGAAAACACCCTACGAATGAGCAAGCTTGGACTGATCGATATTTACAAGCAGGCGAAGCTCGATGCGCAGGAGAATCTAATGTTGGTGGTCGATCAGTTTGAAGAGCTGTTCCGTTACCAGAAGTTGGAGGAATTCGACGAGCACGATTATGAACGTTTTCGAGAAGAAGCAATAGAGTTTGTGAATCTGCTGTTAGCCGTAAAGAGGCAAACGAAGTACCCGATATATGTCGTCCTTACGATGCGTACTGATTTTCTTGCAGACTGCACCAAATTCCCGGGTCTTGCTGAGGCCATCAACGCCGGTCAGTATTTGGTTCCGAGGTTGACACGTGATGAGCGTCGAGCCGCGATCAGCGGACCCGTGGGTGTAAGCAACGCCGAGATTTCTCCAGTTCTACTTACCCGCCTCGTAAATGATGTCGGCGACGATCCAGACCAACTTTCTATCCTGCAGCATGCCCTTAACAGAACATGGGCACGGTGGTATGACACCGGAAGAGAGGGTCCTCTCGATTTGGTCCATTACAATGCAGTCGGAACAATGGCACATGCTTTGGATAAACATGCAGAGAGAGCCTACTCCGAATTGAAAACGCCGCGGCTGCGTCAAATCTGCGAGAAGCTTTTCAAAGTAATTACTGATAAAGCGTCTGACCCAAGGGGCGTCAGGCGCCCCAAGAAATTTCGCGTGCTGTGCGCCATGATAGGGGCGGATGAATCCAAAGTTATCGAAGTCATCGACGTTTTCCGCGATCCAAATCGTTCGTTCTTGATGCCTCCCGCCGGCAATACTATCCGCCCCGATTCGGTCGTTGATATCTCACACGAAAGCCTCATGCGAGTCTGGCAACGTCTCAATGAGTGGGCCGATGCGGAGGCAAATTCAGCAGCTCTTTACATCCGTCTGGTAGACGCCGCCGACCGTTATATGGAGGGACAGGCCAATCTTTGGCGCGGTCAGGAGCTACAACTTGCACTGGATTGGCGCGAAAGGGAAAAACCGACGGCTCCCTGGGCGCAACTTTATCGAGGAGGTTTCGACCGTGCCGATGCCTTTTTGCAAAAATGCAAAGATGTGCACGATTCGGAACTAGCTGACTTAGAACTTGGAAGAATCTTGCGTATTGCCCGAAACGTCATTCTTGGATTTGTCCTCGCGTCCTTACTGATGGGACCTTTGGGCCTCGCAAGCGGTACGATCAAATCCGAGTTCTATAACATTTCTGGACTTTTTGCAGACTCGCAGCGTGACGCGAGTACCCCATTCGTGATCTTGGACGAGGCCGAAATCAAAATGATCGAAACGGCACAGTCACAGGCAGTTGAAAAAGGATATTCCGTTCTTAATTCTGCGAGAATCGGTGAAAAACTTGAGCAATTGTTTAGAATGACAAAAACGACGCCTTTTCAGATGAATAATGTCAGGCTTGCATTGGAACGGAAGGCTCTTGCAATAGCCCCTTCCGATATTGATTATTTTCTTGATCGCAATTCCGATGAAGATAAGCAGACCGACGGGAGGCTCTCAGGCGGTGGCCAAAAGAAAAAGAATGTGTCAGATGCCCTGAAGAAAATAAAAGACTCCCTGTCACCAATATTGATTTCTGTTGAGGAATCAGATGAGATAATAATCCTTTTGTTCCCGCCGAACGTGGAGATTACTTCCAAACGTGAAGAACAGTCGTGGCTTGTGAGCGCGGTTCTTGGCTCGCCGTACTTCAAAGAACAAGTTCTCGGAAAACGAGAGAATTCTGAGCGCAAATTTCGCGCGTCTATTTTGCTCGCACATTTGATACTTTATCTTATTTTTGTATTTAGCATCGGTCTTGTTTACCGCAAATTGGAATATCGCGATCGCGGGAACGTGCCGGACCTGAAATCGGCGCCCACGCCTTGGCACTTCCGGGTTGGCTCGTTCATGAGCGGCATCAACAAACTCCTCGCGCCGCT
>JAOTWT010000198.1 GCA_029862725.1 Acidobacteriota bacterium
ACGCGAAAACAAAAGCCCCATCGGAAGTGCGATCGTCATCTCCATATAGGCTGCGAAATTGTGCCGGTTCACAAACGAGCCGAATGGTGCCGCAAATTCTGAGGCGTAGATCCCATAGATCTTTTTCGGGCTCAGGACCATCTGCAGAATGGCGTAAAAAGCAAAGACAAAGCCAAAAATGGTCACCAGCCGCACAAGCGTGCTGAGGCGTTTCTTCGAATCGACAAACACCAGCGCCGAGAAGAGAAAGATAAGTAGCGCAAGGATATGCGCGGCCGCCATTTTGGTAGCGAAGGGATCGATCGAGATCGTTTTTCGAATGTTCTCCACCCCGCCGATTAGCGTGTGATAGCCATAGGGGATAACTTGCAGGAATCCATAGACGGCCGCGGCGGCAAGCGGGATCTGGAACATGCTCCTGTCGATGCGGATCACGCCCGTAAGGTAGCCGTCGACGGCCCACAGCACCAGAATAACGCCCACGACGACATAAAAAAGACTCAATATCGGTTGATGAACGGTGCCGTAAATCAGGGTCGTCCAAATGATCGTCGCTGAAATCAGGAAAAAGGCGGCCTTTCCAGCAATCGTGGAAGGCACATTTTCATTAATGATGACGTTGCTCTGCATCTAGCTGATTTTTTCCAACTGAAAGTCGTCGTACCAGAACGTCCCTTTTAGGTAACAGCCTTCCCCGCAATACTCGCGTGCGGTACGAATATTTACTCCCTCGGCATCTTCCGGAACTCTGAATTCGAGGCTGTAAATTTCCCAGTCGTTCGTGCCCCCGGGAAAGGCCTTTGATGTCGCAAGTACCCTTCCATCCATAGGGTTTGCTACTTCGACCACGGGCGCACCCTGCGCAACGAGCTTTTCGGTTTTGAGAGCGAACGAAACCTTGTAGGTCGCGCCGGGTTCGACGGCGACAGTCTGAAAGATGTTGTAGATGGCCGGTTTGTCGTAGCCGGCAAAGGACACTTCGAGGCTTCTCTTGCCCGTTCTCTTCTTGAAACTATTTGTCTGGACGCGCATCCCGTCGATCCTGTTGATTCTCCATGAATAGAGAACTTCGGGGCCGGAGAGCATCTCGTCCTCGAAACCGCCGTTGTGTATCTTTCCAACGGCCGCCCCCTTCTCGATTCCCAATTCGTTCCTGAACTTGATCGACGAGGCAAAGAACCCCTTGTCGTAGAACGCCTGCGAAACGAGCCTGGCGACACCGGCATTTGCGGCCTGTTCGGACTTTGAAAGCCGGTTCCACGCCCTGACACTCTCCCTGGGCATTCCCTTGGACGCATAAAACCGGGCCAACCCGGCCAGAACCGCTGGATCGTCTCCCACGATACTTTCCAGTTTTTCAGTATTCTGGTCGTAATAGTCCCAAACAATAAAAAAGACTTGTTCGCGGTACAGGGCGTCCCGCGTCGCTGTCACCTTGAAATACTCCAACGCCTTTGTTTCATCGCCCTGCCGCAGATAAAAGTTACCGGATTGCCATTTCGGCAAGACATAATTCGGGGCCATGCGGTTGGCATAATCGAAAGCCGCCGCGGCCTGCTCCAATTTGTCCGCCTGTTCAAAGGCACGTCCCATCTGAACCCACCAGCGGTAGTCATAGGGCGACAGCCTGATTACAGTTTCGAACCCGCCGTAGGCCTTCGCCGAACGGTCCTGCGCGACCATCGCCTTCAACCATTGCGCGAGGGGGTCGCCGGGCGCGTATCCAGCCGCCATTTCCGATACCGGTTCCGCGTTGCTATCCGTCGGCTGGGTTATCTCGGCGAGCATATTGCCCATCTGCCAGGAAACCGTAAACCATGCGAAGACCAACGCCGACAGTATCAACGCGCCCAGCGCAAAGCGGGCCGCAATACTGCCCGAGCCAAAAATAATAAAGCCTTTGGATTTCCTTTCCATCAATCTTAGTTACGGCAATTTTGTGCGGAGACCCTTCGCGGCAACCCCGGACCGAACAATTCTAACCAAAACACGGAGATTTTGCATTGTCCTTTTGAATCTTTGAAAATCCGCGTTAGAATCACAGCCTTATGGCGACGAAGAAACAAATGCAGGCGGACGAGGTTGTCAAAAGGCTCAAAAAGCTATACCCGGACGCGCACTGCGCGCTCAACCACACAAACCCCTTCGAGCTCCTTATCGCGACGATCCTGTCGGCGCAATGCACCGATGAACGCGTAAACATCGTCACCGCCGATCTCTTTCGAAAGTATCAAGGACCCACAGCCTTCGCCGATGCTCCGCGGGAAGATCTCGAGGAAGATGTCCGTTCGACGGGTTTTTTTCGCAACAAGGCAAAGAGTATCAAGGGCGCATCGACCAGGATTGTCGAGGAGTACGGCGGTGAGGTCCCGGCCGAAATGGATGAGCTTTTGACGCTTCCGGGTGTCGCCCGGAAGACCGCCAACGTCGTACTCGGAAACGCCTACGGCATCGCTTCCGGCATCGTCGTCGATACACACGTCAAGAGGCTTTCATACCGGCTCGGCCTGACCACCCAGAAGGTCCCCGAGAAGGTCGAAAAGGACCTCCGGAAGCTGATCAATGAAAAGCACTGGGTGATGTTCTCGCACTGGCTTATTTTCCACGGCCGCCAGGTCTGCAAGGCCCGAAATCCCAACTGCGAAGAATGCAAACTCGCCGATATCTGTCCAAAGAAGGGAGTCGGGTAAGCATGCCGGGTTTCGCGGGCCTGGAGCCCTCGTAGCAACTCGCTGTCCCTGGTTCCCCGACGCTTTGCTACCTTATCGAAAAAGTCACGCTATATGTCGCGTTTCCGCGCGTGCTGCCGACGATCACGGTGTATTTACCATTTGCGGGGAGCTGGCCGCTCCACGAACGCCTGTCGGTGCCGGGACCGGCGCCTCTCAAATAGCCGTTGGGTCCCCTGATTTGGAACACCGCGTTGTTCTCGACGGACGAAATGCTGACGCTCATCGACTGGCCGGCCTGAGCGCCGAGGATGTAGTTGTTGCGTGTACCGAGCAACACCGCGTCGCTGTAACTCGCCGAAGACTTGCCCCTGGAAAACTTCACGGTTTTGGTCAACCCACCCTGTTGCGGCGGGTCCGGCGGCTCTTCCGCTCCTCCGGCGACAATAAAGTCGACGGTAAAGGAATCGTCGCCCTTTTCGCTCGTGACTACTATCTTATAGGTGCCGGTCGAAGGGAGGTTCGCGGAAAATATTGCGGGAGAGCCGTCGTTTGCGACCGGACGCCCTGACGGGTCAAACACCCTGATTTCAGCGTTATTCTGCTTGGACGAGATCTCGACATCCATATCCTGCCCCTTTGCGGCCGCAAGTCGAAATGTATGGGAACCGCCTTTTTTGATCGAACTGGTATAGGACCTAGAGGTTTTACCTTTCGCGAACCGCACCGTGGTGCTCTTGTCCATGGGGTCGGACTCCGGTTCCGGCGATCCGTCCTCCGTCTCCGCCTCGTCTTCGTCGCCCGTTTCCGATTTGGAACCTCCGCTTTCGCCGGGAACCGTTGCTTCATTACCGTCTCCGCCTTCAGACACCGCTCGCTCGTCACCCGAAAAGAGATTACAGGAAAGTACTACACACATTATCGCCAAAACTGCTGCCAGATCCCGGACCAGTCTCATTAACATATCTCCTTTTGAACTACTAAAACTCGATTCCCTGCTGGGCATAGATCCCCGAATTAAAGGGGTGCTTGATTTCTTTTATTTCCGAAACCAGATCCGCCGCTTCGATCAGTTTCTCGCTCGCGTTTCTCCCGGTAACGACGATGTGAAGGGCCGGCTGTTCGACGCGGTTTCGGCCGATTTCATCCAGCACCACCTGTTCGTCCAGAAATCCATAATCGAGCACATAGACCAATTCGTCAAAGACCAGCAGGTCGTAGTCGCCGCTCCGCAGCTTTTCGACGCAGAGGGTCCATGTTTCTTCGCTAGTCTTTATATCCTGGGCCTTATCGTTTGTGTCCCATGTGAATCCGTCGCCCATCGTATGGACCTCGACGCCAAGCTTTTCGAGAGAAGCATGTTCCCCGTACCTGTCGGTCCTGGACTTCATGAACTGAATCATACAGCAGTTCAGTCCCTGCCCCGCCGCCCTCATCAAAAGCCCGAGAGCGCAGGTCGTCTTTCCCTTCCCGTCGCCCGTGTTGACCATTAAGAGGCCCTTCGTCTTCTCGCGGTAGTCGTCGCGGCGCCATTTGTACTTCTTTTCTTTTTTTGTCTCCGACATATACAGGAACGGCCACAGATGAACCGGTTTCCCGAATCACGGTCTGTGGCCACGATTTCAAATTGCCTTATTTTTCCTTACGCCAAGCTAAGT
Organism: Acidobacteriota bacterium; assembly: GCA_029862725.1. Classification (GTDB taxonomy): domain Bacteria; phylum Acidobacteriota; class Blastocatellia; order Pyrinomonadales; family Pyrinomonadaceae; genus Aridibacter. Next base: position 4,328 of record JAOTWT010000198.1, read on the forward strand.
TGCGGCGAGTTAACCGGTTCGCGCTCATTATCGGCCAGTTCAATCTCGGCAGTCAAAGCCTCGATCAGCTCGTTTTCGAGTTGATCCCATTCGCCTTCCAGGCGGCACCCGGCCGCATTCTTGTGCCCTCCGCCATCAAAAACTTCCGCGACCCGCGCGACATTGACCTCGCCTTTGGAACGAAGACTGACTCGGAACACATTATCTTCAACCTCGCGCATATAAAATGACGCGAAAATATCTTTTGCGGTCAAGGGTATGTTTACAAAGCCGTTGTTGTCGCCGTCGGCCGCGCCGGTTTCCTCGACCATCGCCCGTGTCTGCCGCATAAACGCGATTCTGCCGTCCGCTGAACGCTTGAGCGTCGCGAGGACCTTTTGCATGAGGGCGATCCGGCTCCAGGAATAGCTGTTGTAGACCGCTTCCGATACATCGGAAGGCTTGGCTCCGGCTTTTACGAGTTCCGACGCCACCTTTAGGGTCCGTTCGCTGGTATTTGGAAAATGAAACGATCCAGTGTCCGTGACGAGGGCCATGTAGACGCATTCCGCAATTTCTTCGGACACCTTTCCGCCGATCGCCTTGCAGAGGTTGTAGATCATTTCTCCGACCGCCGATGCCGTCGGGTCGATCCAGTTGATCGTCCCAAAATGCTCACAAGTCGCATGATGGTCTATATTTACGACCAGCGACTTTTCGAGGTCGGCGATGCCGGGGCGGTCCATGTCGGAACATTCCATGACAAAAACCGCGTCGTATTCACGGTCGATCCGGGTCACCCTTCGGATGTCCGCGGCACCAGGCAAACTCATGTAGGAATTTGGGATTTGATCTCTGATGATCACTTCGGCTTCCTTTCCGAGTGAAGTCAGAAGCCATCTCAGTCCAAGCGACGATCCAATACCGTCGCCGTCCGGCCTCACATGGGTCGTGATGGCGAAATTATTCTGGTTTTCAATAAGCTCTACAACTTGACTTAGCATTACACAATTTCAGGCCTTAACACGAATTCCTTAGCGGCAGATTCTAAAACAGCACCTGAGTCCTTATTTACAAAATATTTTCCTGTCCCGCTCCTATCGCGAACGTTCAAGTCCCGGATCAATCATCCAAACCGATTTCGTCCAACGTTGCGTCAACCCGCGCCGCATTTTCCTCAACCGTATCGCGGGCAAAATGCAGGATCGGGGCGTATCGCAGGTTCAGGCTCAGTGCGACCTGCTGCCTGACAAACGTGGCGGCCCGGTTGAGCGCTACCAAAGCGGCCTCGATCTCTTTTTCGGTCCCCTCGACCACGACGAAGACATTGGCGTTGCGCAGGTTTTCGGCGACCCTTACATCCGTGACCGTTACCGTCAGGAGGCGCGGGTCCTTCATCTCGTAACCGACTATCTCGGTTATTTCCTCACGCAGCGTTTCCGCCATTCTCTCCGCTCTATGCATTTCGCCAGGTGAACTCTCGACCGGCGCATCCCCATAACGGAATTGCGCCGGTTTGTTCAAGGGCCCTTAAAGTTCGGTCGCCGCGATCTCCTCGATCACAAATGCTTCGATCTCGTCGTCGACCTTGATGTCGTTGTAATTGACCAGGCTCATTCCGCATTCAAAGCCCTGCTTCACCTCGTTGACGTCATCCTTAAAGCGTTTCAGCGAGGCTATGTCCCCGGTCCAGACAACGACGCCGTCGCGTATGAGGCGCGCCTTCGCCTGCCGTCTGATGAGTCCTTCCGAGACCTTGCAGCCGGCAATCATGCCGATCTTGGATACCTTGTATGTCTCCTGAACAACCGCCTTGCCGAGAATTACCTCTTTTTCGATGGCATCCAGCATGCCGATCATCGCAGCCCGAATCTCTTCTTCGACCTTGTAAATAATCGAGTGGAGCCTGATATCGACATCTTCCTGTTTCGCCG
>JAOTWT010000199.1 GCA_029862725.1 Acidobacteriota bacterium
TGTTCGCCGGTGCGGCCGCGATAGATCCCTTCGCAAGCTCGCCGACAAACGCAAGTGCGAGCTTCGAGAATTTTTCTGCATGGTTGGCGTTATTGCCGCTTTGCGAAATAGTGTCGTTCTCGGTATGCAATGTGCCGTTGTGTTGGCCAATTGGAGCTTCGAACGGAAATGAAGAAGGGAAGCCGTTTGCTGTCCACGATGCATGATCGGAACACCCATAGTTGCACTGAGAATTCTGGATCGTAAGGGTAGGGAGGTATTCCGCAACAAGATCCCTTACGAACTGGTTTTGCGCGGCGTTTGTAAAATCAGTTATCAAACCAATATCGACACCGGCATTTCCTTTGAAATTGGTCATGTCCAACTGAAGGACCCCGACTACATTCACATTGGTGGCGTTATACTCTTCGGCGATATTTTTTGAGCCGCGGAGTCCGACTTCCTCGGCCGCGTAGGCCATGAATTTGAGAGTCCGCTCGGGTCTGAAATCTTTTTCCAGGATCACGCGAATCACCTCCGTAATCGATGCGATGCCAGAGGCGTCATCATCGGCTCCGGGAGCCGCACCCGTTACCATACCCGAGCGAATCGAGTCCTGATGGGCGCCGATCACGACAATTTCGTCCGGCAGCGTGGTGCCTGTGATCGTAAGTATCACTGACGGCTGAGGAGAAGGCGCATTTGCCCCCGAGTTGTCAAAAAATTCTACCGAAATATCTTCGCGGGCGGCAGCGTAAGTGCCCCATCGAAAATTTACGTAATTCGCGGAATCTATGCCTGAAGGTTGATCGTGCCTCCTTGTGTGGTACGAAGACAGGTCGAGAATCGTCTGCCGGATCTCCGGTTCCTGCGTCGCCGGGATAAGCTGATTGACATTTGCCTGATTGTCTATCGTGTAATCGACGAGGCGTTCGGCGGTGTTTGCGGAAAGCATTTTTTCGACCGATAGATAGGCATCCTGCTGCGACTGGTGGAGAATGTATCCCGAGCACTTATTGAAACTCTTGTGCATCTGGATCGACAGATCGGCGAGACCCGAAGAGTTCAAACGGACGATCGCGATCCCCGCATTTACCGTAACAACGTCGATATCGAATTTGCCGGCACTTGATCCAAGTTCGCGTTGAATCGTCTCCAGCTCAAGCTGATCTATCGAGATCCAGACCTGTTTTTCGGCAGAAACGCCAGGGCTGGTCGGGTCGATAAACATGATCGCCGCAAAAAGTCCCAAAATCAGGGGAATCGATAATAAATAGCTTTTTCGAATCATCCGAGTCTCCAGGTTCCTTATAACCACAATTTCTTAGTTTACGGCACTGCATGTTCCCAAACAAGAACTAAACAGATCAAAACGTCCGTGTAATCTTGGACAGGGACCGCGGGTTATCCGGGTCGAGCCCCTTTGATTGAGACAAATGAGCGGCGAATAGCTGTGCCGGAATTACAAAAGGGATCGGCGACAAAAATTCGTCGATTTTGGTATCCATCTCTATCGTCCTCGAACTGACCCGGGAGATGGCCGGGTCGTTGGTGATCGACATGCTGTCCGCGCCCAGAATTGTGAGCCTTCGCAAAAGATCCAGATTGCTTTTTCGGGTCACGCCTTTCGGGCCAAAAAGGATGACTGGAAACCGGCGTTCGACCAGGGCCAGCGGGCCGTGGAGGAAGTCGGCAGATGAGAACCTCTCCGCGACGACATAGCATGTTTCCATCAGTTTAAGGGCCAGTTCGAAGGAGTTTCCATAATTTAGCCCCCTGCCGACAACGACGCAGTTTTCCATAAACGTATACCGTTCGGCAGCCGCTTTGATCTGAGCTTCACGTTCGAGCGCTTTCGCGGCGTATGAAGGGATTCGCTCGATCTCGAGCCGTTTCCCGCCGGTTCTCATCGAGTTGGCGAGAAGATAAAAGTGAAGCATTTGACCGGTATAGGTCTTGGTCGCCGCGACCGAACGTTCTTTTCCGGCGTGAATGAGAAGCGTCTCATCGGCAGATCTTGTAATCTCCGACTTTCCGTTATTTGTGATGCCAAGCGTAAAAGCCCCGGATTTCCGTGCCCGGAGAAGGACCTCATTGATGTCTGATCCCTCGCCCGACTGCGAGACTCCAACCACAAGCGCCTTGTCCAGCCTTAACTCCGATTTATAAAGCGTGTGGACTGAAGGAGCTGAAAGCGAAACAGGTATCCCGCAGCGGGTTTCGAGCAGATATCTTGCAAAAAGCGCGGCATTATCCGAGCTGCCGCGTGCCACCAGCACGATCAACTGAACATCCCTGTCTTTTAGAAACCGGCCGATTTTATCAAGCTTCTTGGTTTCCGCATTGATCGTCTTTTCAAGCATCGTCGGTTGCTCTTTGATCTCACGGAGCATTATCGACATCGGTATCCTCCCTCGTTACATTAATGCTGGTTGCCGTTTTGGCCTCGTTAAGTTCGCGAAGAATCGAATTGATCATACCTCCGACCAATATCGCCAGCGCTGTCAAATAGAGCCAAAGCATGAGTACGATTCCGGCCCCGATTGAGCCGTAAATCTTGTCGTAGTTGTTGAAATACACGAGATATGTCTTCCAGCCAAACGAAAGCGCTAGCCACAGCGCAATCGCCACGGAAGCGCCGGGTGAGATCCATATCCATTGAAATGGTCGGCGGTCCGGGAGAATATTGTACAGAACCTCAAATATCACCAGCAAAATCGCGAGCGTACCGAGCCATTGAATTCCGACGAGCATAAAGGGAGCCGGTGCGGCGATCCCGGCGGTCTTCAAAGCCAGAGAAATCAACTGCCAGCCCTGGAATACACCTGTCAGCGCCACGGATATCAAGAGTGTAAGCAAAAGGGTCAGAACAATCGACATTATTTTCGTGAGAATCCATGGCCGTTGTTCCTCGATATCGTAGACGCGATTAAGCGCGATGCGCAGACTGTCGATGCCGGCCGAGGCGGACCACAGTGCCACCGCGAGTCCGACTGTCAGCTTGCTGCCCGACGTGTTTTGGGTTACCTCGTTGATCGTGTCGCGGACCAACTCAAATGCTGTCTGCGGCATTATCTGCTGCAGATAAAAGTATAATTCTCTCTGATACTCGGATGAGCTCCCTAAAAAGTACCCGACGAGCGACACGAGAAAGAGCAGCAAAGGGAAGAGCGCGAAGGAAAAGTAGAACCCTACCTGCGCCGCACTGTCGAAAATGTGGTCATCGAACGACTTCTTGTAAAGTTTTGAAAAGAAAGACCCGTATGGAATTTCCATGACGGGTCTATTTTGCCACAAAAAATACTTTTGTGTAGAGCAAGCTAGTTCTTCTGTTCAAATTCGAACAAGCGAACCTCCGTCACCAGCTTCGTCCGCAAATCGGCCCTCTCGGTCTCGAGGCGCTTGCGTTCCCTGGCTATCTCTTCGATCCGGCTTTCCTGGGTATCGGCCTTTGCAATGTATCGCGCGATCAGTTGTTTTGCTTCGGCCGTTTTCGAAAGCGCTGTTATATTCTCCCGTATCCGCTCCTGGTCATCCGCGATCGATCCCTCTTCTTGCTCGAGGGCATCCATCTTGGCGTCGATTCCGTTCAGCTGGTCTCGCAACCGGATCAGTCCTTCGAGTTTTTGACGCGTTGCGGAATCGATATATCGCCTTGAAACAAACAGTTCAAGCTGCTCTTTCGAGATCGAGGTCAACTGGTAAGAGTCCACCAGCGGCTGGCTTTCGGAAACCAGAAAATCCTTATTTTCAAATGGATCAAGCTCGATCCGGAAGCGATGGTATTTCTGTGTGGAATAATCAGGCTTCTGAGTCGATGGCGAGAGAATCCATCCCTGGCGGATCGGGTACTCGATGTACATAACTTTTTTCCGGTCAGTCTGATTGGCGATCTCGTATTTCTTCTCTTCGGCCCTGAAATAGTGGACCTGGAAAACGCCGTCAACGGCTTTGATCAACCGCGCAGGCTCGTTTCGCAAATTCTGCCGGACCCTCACATGCGTACCAAGATCGAGCGCGTAGCTGATCAGACGCTGCTCTTTTGGCTTGAGCCTTTCCATCAGGGACTCGCCGGCATAGGCATCACCTTCAATTACCGTCAGGCTCCCGCTTTCGAAGGTAAGAGGCGTTATATTTGTCAGACGCATCCCGCTTAAAGGCCTGTCTTTCCTTACCCCCTCGTTGTAAACGGAGATCTTTTCACCGTCCATTTTTGTCTGGACGATCGGGATCAGAGCCGAACGGTTGCGCATCACAGTCATCGGACGATCGATCCGATACTCGAAAAGGTCGCCGATCTCCTCACCGCTCGCGGCGGTTTCCACACCTGAATTTTCACCGGTCAGGGCTTCGGAGACTGTAGTGACCTGGCTCCGTATAAAACTGTTCTGCGTGGCGGCGAAGTTGCTGTTCGAATCAACTCCGTCTAATGAAATACTTTGAGCATCTGCCCGGTTTCCTGAAACAGCGTTTTTCCTTGTCTTGGCGTCTTTGTCAGCATATCCCGCTCCGCCGCCGGAACCCTGGCCAAAATTCTCTCCAACTCCCGTTTCATAGACCTGCGGGGTGACATTGATGTCGTCGGGCATCGGAATGACCGGACGGTACCGGTAAAAAGGTCTCTGCAGATCCTGGATGAACGAGATGGGAGAGCCGGAGACGAGCGATAGCTGAACGCCCTTCCAATCTTCTTCGCTGACATTGTCGACGATCGCCCATCCCTGGAAGAATGGTTTGCCCTCCTTATCCAGGACGACCCGGTAGGTTGTCTTCCAAATCGGCGCGGAAATAGTGTAGCTAACGACCAGTTCGCGGCTTCCAGCTCCCTGGCTTGTGACGGTGATCGTCTTGGCGTCCCGTCTTCTGGACGAGGCCGCGGCGTCGGCAAACTCGTTAATGTCGCGGCGCGTGTCGCCATCGAGAAGTTTTATTCCTTTTAATTCCAGCAGATCAAAGCTTCGAATGTCTCCGCCCTCTGACGCGATCACGAGGGTGTTGACGACGCGAGCCTCTTTTTCGGATCGAATCTGCTGCTTCTCGACTGTCAGGATCGCACCTTTTATCGGCCCTGCGCTGGTACTTACGAGCACCTGCGCCCCCTGAAGCTGAGCGAGTACTTCGGCGATTCCTCCGTCTGCGGCGCCGTTCGTCGCGGGCCGCACTGTAAATGGGATTTCTGCCAATCGTGCCGATGGCGGGGCCGAAGAATTGTACGAAACCGCACCGATCCGGCCCTCGCCAAGATCAAGCACGATCATCGACTTCAAAACATCATCGACTTGCGACTGTTTGAAAGAAAGATCGATACTGGCGTCGCCGGTTACAAGGCCGCGCCGTTCAACATATGCGACCCCGTTTGAGTAGAGGACGACCCGTTTGATCGGCAGTCTTTGCGCCGCTGTCGAATCCGCATTTCGAGCGGAAGTTGTCGCAGCTCTTTGCCCGTGGGCGGTACAAACGCACGAGATAACAAGCATCAGGAATAGCAATTGTTTCATTTTCATTTCCTTTCTTAATCGAACGTGGATTTCAAACAGAAGATGCGGCGGGAACCGCAAGCGGTTGTATAAACGGGATTTATTGTTAATCCGGATGGATTCAGGCCGTTTCGAGTTTTGCGAATTTCTCGATCAGTTTCTTTTGGCCGAAACCCGGGAAACTCACCGTCAGTTTCACATTGTCGCCGCTTCCTTCACGCCGCAATACGAGGCCTTTGCCATATTTTGCGTGACGAACATGGGCGCCCGGCAAGAATCTCCCGGCAGGGGCGGCAACAGGCTCTTTCCGGTCTTTGCCGGCAAATTCCCTGAGCTTTTCAATTCCGCTTTTCTTCGGTTTGCTTTCTTTAGAACGATCCTCGTTCGAATCCTTGCCCGATTTTGATTTGAAGAACTCCGCGATTGCCTCGTTGCTGTTGTAGGTTTTGCCGGTGTATGTGGATTTTGGTTTGGCGTGGGTCTCGCCGCGGAGCGCTGCCGCGGCACGTTTGTTTTCAAGTGTCGTCGAGCTCTTCGCGAATGATAACCACGAGTTACCCCTCGAAACGTCTTTGATCAGATCGAGGGGCAATTCGTTCAGGAATTGTGACGGCTCGGCCGTGGTTTCGGCGCCGTAGACCCTGCGTCTCGTGGAGTGTGTGATGAAAAGTTTCTTTTCCGCACGGGTGATCGCAACGTAGGCGAGGCGGCGTTCCTCTTCGAGCTCCAGAGGATCGTTAATGCTGCGGGCGTGAGGAAAAATACCGTCTTC
>JAOTWT010000200.1 GCA_029862725.1 Acidobacteriota bacterium
ATTGGCGGAACGGCTTTCCGACGGAGTTCTTAACCCAAATATTTACAATGATTTAACCGACTATATCTGGCTTCTGGATAAAATCGAACGACGAGCGCAAAACGCGGGGAAAAAGCCCGGAGACCCTGATTATTCGGATTGGTATCGGGATCCCGACTATGTTCTAAGGCTCCAAGATGTGCCTACCGAAAACCGTGCGGAAGATCTTACTGACTGGCTGATTACCTATCAGTCGGAAGACGGTTTCGAACACGCTCTCAAACGTTGGAAAGAGACGGCGAAAGTCCATTGGCTTGTCGCCGCATTAGCCAAAACAAGGCCGGAACACCCCTCAGCCGAAGGGCTTGTCCACGATGCAAACCAATTGAAGCAGACATCACCGGCGTTTTACACCGCGATGTATCACGCGATCCGAATATCGCTTCACTCGGGAAACAGGCTCCAGGCGGAAAAACTAACAAACAGGGTCTTTGAGGCCGGTTTTGAAAGCGTTCCGGTGGCCACCAAAAACAGCTTTTACGCCCAGCGTATGGAATCCGCAACAGGGCTGTCAGAATTCTTGAAGTACGCGAAACGTATGCCGACCAGCTATCTCTGGAGTGATGACTTCAACGAGATGGGCACTGAAATGAACGAAAATGCGGGTCTCAAGACTTGGAAGGACAAACCAATGTTTGACGAGGATGCGGTTGAAATCCTGAATACCTCGGTACCGTTAAACGTGTGGGTGAATGCGGCGAACAATTCAGAGGTTCCAGGTCGTCTTCGGGATTTCATCGCCTCCGCCGGTTGGATGCGGGCGTTTTTTCTGAAGGACGCATCAGCGGAAGCGCAGTTTTCACGCCTCATGAACAGATACTCGCAAGACTATTCTCAGCTGATGCGGGGCTATTACAATGCGCGCAGTGATAGAGAACGCGAGTCTGCTGCCCTCCTTGCGATTGGCCGATATGCTGTTCTTGAACCGTCGATCGCTTCCAAGTGGGGACGGAAGACCTCAGATCCGAAAACCATCGACAGCAATCGCGGTAACTGGTGGTGTTTGAGCCCGGATCCCAAAGGGGAATCGGAACGGCCGGCTTTCCTGAGCGCCGTGGATCACGCAAAGGGCAAAGCGGAATACAAATCCCTGCGCTCCCTCGGCGAAGGTTCTTCAGCATTTGCTTCTCGTGCGGTTGACTTTGCAAAACGTAACCCGAAAAATCAAATGACACCGGAAATCCTGCATCTTGCAGTACGGGCAACACGTTTCGGTTGCCGCGATTCTCGAACCGGGGCTCTTTCGAAAGAGGCATTCGACTTGCTTCATCGCCGCTACAAGAACTCCGCGTGGGCGAAGAGAACGCGGTTCTGGTATTCATAACCGCACCTTGTTTCTCGTACTTTTGCCGCAAAAAAAGGGCTTCGACCAAACTAGTCCAAGCCCTTATCTTCGACGTCGCACACTTTCATCCAACGGCTCCAGCCGCTGCTCCAACTACCTTTTCGGCGGCGTCCTGCATTCCCTCGGCCGTCAGAATGTTGATACCGGATTCTCTCAGGACCTTTCTACCCTCTTCGACGTTTGTTCCCTCGAGCCGCGCTACGATCGGTATCGTCACACCGAGGTTCTTTGCCGCTTCGACGACGCCCTTTGCGACCATATCGCAGCGGACGATACCGCCGAAGATATTGATCAACACGGCCTCGACATGCTCATCCGCGAGCAGTATCCGGAATGCGTTCTGCACCCTCTCCTGCGACGCACCGCCGCCGACATCCAGAAAATTTGCCGGCTCGCCTCCGTTGTGCATGATAATATCCATCGTCGCCATCGCAAGGCCCGCACCGTTGACCATACACCCGATGTTGCCATCGAGCTTAATGTAGCTGAGGTCGAACTTGGAAGCCTCTATCTCGAGCGGCTCCTCTTCGTTCAGGTCCCGAAGCTCCGCGTAATCCTTGTGACGAAACATCGCATTGTCGTCAAAATTCACCTTGGCATCGAGCGCGATCAGGCGGCCGTCGGTTGTTTTCAGGAATGGGTTGATCTCGACGATCGTCGCGTCCATCGCCTCATAGGCTTTGGCGAGCGCGATCATGAACTTCGACGCCTGCCCGATCAGCTCCTTGGGAAGGCCCAGGCCAAAAGCGAGATTCCTCGCCTGGAAAGCCTGCAGGCCGAGGCCGGGTTCAATCGTTTCCTTGAGAATTTTTTCAGGTGTGGCAGCTGCGACTTCTTCGATCTCGGTCCCTCCTTCCGAGGATGCCATAAAAACGTTCTTCCCGGTCGCACGGTCGAGGGTGATCCCGAGATAGAATTCCTGGTCGATCGGGAGGCCCTCTTCGATCAAAAGGGTCTTGACCTCACGCCCTTCGGGCCCGGTCTGATGGGTTACGAGGTTCATGCCCAGAATCTCTCCGGCGATCTCGCGCGCTTCGGCCGGCGACTTGGCAAGTTTGACGCCCCCGCCCTTGCCCCTTCCTCCGGCGTGGATTTGCGCCTTGACGACGACAATGTCGGTGCCGAGTTTGATCGCCGCCGCTTCGGCCTCTGCGGGCGTTTTCGCGACAATACTATTCGGGACCGGGACCCCGTAGCTTTTTAAAAGTTCCTTGCCCTGGTATTCGTGAATCTTCATGTGTATCAGAGTTTGCTTTGGATTTAGAGAATTCTAGCTTTGCCCAAGGACAAAAGCAAAGACCGCCCACGCGGCCTTTGCTTTTTCAGCCCTGAACTATTTTTTAGTCCTTACTGCGGGTGTCGACGCCTATAAACACGAGCTTCCACTCGTCGTCATCGACGATGAACTCGAGGTTGAAGTTCACAGGCAACGGTTCGGTCTCGTACGACCCCTTGAGAAACAAAACCTTCTTACCGTATTTCTTGTCGATATACGGCTTCGGACTAAATTCGGGGTCTTCTCCCCTGATGCGGCTGATGTCGATCTCCTTGTCGATAAATTCCTTGAAGCCCTTGTTAAAGTCCGCGGGTTTGGAACGGCGGCGCCATGTACTTGAGACCGTCTTATGGAAATCCGCGAAATCCCCAGCCTGTACAGCCTCGTTAAAGCGCATCAATGTAGTCTTAACAAGATTTTCCGATTGAGCGGTTGTGGGCACCTCGTCCTCATCGGCCTCAAAGGGCTCATCATCCGCTTTTTCGTCCTTGTCGCCCGTACTTTCGTCGCGGGCCGTGTTCGTTGAAGAAGTGTCACCATCTTCCTTACCCCAGTTGAACCCGTCTTTCTCATTGCACGTACAACCGAGGACAATCAGAGAGATGATCATCAACGCCAGTAATCCGTTTACCAAATTTCCTTTTGCGCTTAACCCTTCTGCTAATTTCTTTATCATTACTTCCCCTTCCTGTTTTAAGATAAGTCTAGTCTTTCCGCCACGGTTTTAACAAATTCTCCCAACTTTTGGCCATTCTCTCGTACTCCGAAGGACACCGGACAGCACGCGAGGCCGGCAGGAGATTGTTCTTCTTGAAATCGGCATATTTGCCGGGATCTGATCCATAAATCATGCAAAGCGAATTAAAGAATCGTTGTTCCTGCAACAAATGCTCGTCGGCCATATTTCTTTTGTCCGGCCGGCTCATTCGCGACTCGATCGCGAATCCCTCGGCCGCGGCGACAATCGCTTCGACTCCGTCGTCCCCTAGCTCCTCGATACAGATAAATGCCGAGCATCGGTCAGCCGCATCTTCTTCGTTGCCGGTTATCGGGAGCTCGTATCCATCTATCAGTGCGTGGCCAACCTCGTGCAGAAACACAAAAGTCATCGCCTTATTCATACGCTCTCTTGCACGTGCGTCGTTGTCGCCGTCACTCTTGAACAAATGGAAAAAGTATTCCATCAACTCATAGCAAAAGGTGATCGAGCGTTCGTTCGGGTTGTAGAAAGCGTTTATCTCTCCACAGTCTTTCGTCCTGAGTGTTATGTCGTGCGGAAGTATCAGCGAGCGATTCAATTTATCGGCAGCCTTCTCGAGCACCTTGTTCTCGCGAAAAGAGCGGTCGATATCCCGATACCTGACATTCGTGACCGTTTGATGTTCGACCACAAAATCGCCCTCGTCCTTTTCTCGCGCGGCTTTTGTGTCCGCGGGTTCCGGGTTCTCCGGCTTTTCTTCCCCTTGCTCCGGTTTGTCCACGGTTTCTTTTCCGCGAGACCTCTCGCCGCCATCCCTGATGCTCGGACACCCGCACGCCAGTAGAAATCCCAGCACCGCTAAAACCGCGACAAGATTAAATAGGTTTCGGTTAAAAGGGGGCATACACCGTTATGCGAACTCCGGACAATTCCGGCGAATATTTAGTAGAGCAAGCGGCCTTTAAAACAAAAATGGCCAGAGAATAAATTCGCTGACCATCATATTATTTTCAACCCGAAAAACCAATCAGTTTGAGTTTTCAATCAGATTCACAAGCGTTCTGACCGCGACTCCGGTCGGCCCTTTCGATTGATGCGGCTTGGCTCCGTCCGCCCATGCGGTCCCGGCAATATCGAGATGCGCCCATTTTGCCTTGTCGACGAATTCCTGGATAAACAGAGCCCCGGCAATCGTCCCGGCCCTTCGTTTTGTGCCGACATTCTTGACATCGGCGATATCTGATTTGACCTCGCTCTCATATCCTTCAAGCGGAAGTTGCCAAAAGCCTTCGCCAACCGCTTTGCCCGCTTTGATCACTTCGTCGACAAGCTCCTGGTCGTTTCCCATAATGCCTGTGTTGAGGTGCCCAAGGGCAACGACGACGGCCCCCGTCAACGTCGCCATGTCGATGATTCGTGTGGCTCCCTGCTTTTCTGCGTAGGCAACCGCGTCGGCGAGCACAAGCCGGCCCTCGGCATCCGTGTTGAGGATCTCTATGGTCTTGCCTGTCATCGCAGTCACGACATCGCTCGGCCTGCTGGCTTTTCCGTCCGGCATGTTTTCAACACACCCGACAACGCCGAGAACGGGAATCGCAGGTTTCAGCATTCCGACCGCACGCATCGCACCCAACACCGTGGCACCGCCGGACATATCGTATTTCATTGCGTCCATGCCCTCGCCGGGCTTGAGCGAGATCCCGCCCGTATCAAACATCACGCCTTTTCCGACGAGGCTCAGCAGTTCGCCCTTTGCGCCGGTATTCTTTTTTGGCGTGTATTTCAAGACGATTAACTTCGCCGGCTGCTCGGACCCAAGCGAGACGCTGAGAAGCGAGTTCATACCAAGCTTCTTCATCTGCGCCTCGGAAAGAATCTCGCACTTGAGGCCGGTCTCTTTCGCCATCGCCTGTGCCCGTTTCGCCATTTCCGATGGCGTGAGAATATTCGGAGGTTCATTAGCGAGATCTCTTGCAAAGTTCATCGACTCACCGATGATCACACCGCGGTCGAGGCCCAGTTTGAGATCCGCCGGCTTGGCGCCCTCTAGATAGACGACGATACTAGAGATCGCCTTCTCGTCCTTATCCTTGGTCTTGTACTTGTCGAGATCAAACTGGCTGGTTACGGCCCCTTGCGCCGCCGCCGCCGCAACTTCGACAGTGTTGCCTTCCGCTCGGGGCGCGAAGGCAAAACTCTTGAGTCCCAAAGACCTCAGCTTGCGGGTTGCATGACCGGCGGCAACCGCCACTTCCGGAGCTTTGTATTTGACTTTCTCGCCCGCCCCTACAATCAGGACGCGGCCGCTCTTGCCCTTTGCCGCCTTGTACCGCAAAAGCGCGCTTTCGCCTTTTTCGCCACTGAATTCTCCACTCGAAATGATCGAAGAAATCTGCCCGCCGGTGAGATTGTTCAGTTCTTTAATAAGGGCTACCGATCCCTTTTCGCCCTTAAAAACGACCGTCGCCAAGGCATCGACCGCGACGGCGGAAAAATTCTTGTTAATTCCTCGTGATTTCATAGTTTCCTCAAATATATAAAAGTACTTAAAAACCCTCTATCTATAACTTATCTAACCGCGTCTTTCAAATGCCTGTCAGTTTCCTTTTCTATCGTCTTTCGCTTCAATGTTTCACGTTTGTCGTAAAGCTTCTTACCCTTGGCGACCCCAATCTCAAACTTAATTCTCCCGTTCTTCCAGTAAATCTGGGTTACGACCAGCGTCATACCTTTTTGGTCGGTCTGTTTACGAAGTTTTTCGATCTCGCGCCGGTGAAGGAGCAGTTTCCGCGGCCGAAGAGGGGCGTGGTTGTGTATATTTCCAAATTTATAGGGCGAAATATGCGCGTTAAAAAGCC
>JAOTWT010000596.1 GCA_029862725.1 Acidobacteriota bacterium
AAGGGCGGGCAATGGAACGTTCGGACGCTTTTTCGTAAACCGGACTACTTCTTTTTTGTCAGGCTCGACGACATCGACCCGTTTGATCGAACCTTCAGGGTTCCGGAGCCGGCCAAAATACTTGTCGACCCATTCGTCAAGCTGTTCCTGATCGAAATCACCCACCACGATCAGGGACGCGTTGTCGGGTCGGTAGTATTCGCGGTAAAACGCAAAGGCGTCTTCGAGAGTAGCCGCATTGAGCTCATCGAGATTTCCAATCACGCCCCGCTTGTAGGGGTGAACCGTAAACGTAAGGCTGTCGAGATACTGGAAAAGCTGTCCATACGGATTCGCTAGGACTCCCTGGCGGTACTCTTCTTTGACGACATCGCGTTCGGATTTGAAATTTGTTTCATCGACGCTCAGATTGACCATCCGGTCGGATTCGGCCCATAAAAGGGTTTCGAGATAATTCGAAGGCACCACTTCATAATAATTTGTGAGATCGTCGCGCGTCGAAGCATTGTTCCAGCCTCCTACATCCTCGGTCAGGCGGTCCATTTTTTCGTTTGGCATGTTCTTTGTGGCCTTGAACATCATGTGCTCGAACATGTGAGCAAATCCGGATTTCCCCTGCGGGTCATCTTTACCCCCGACGCGGTACCAAACCTGAACGGTGACGATCGGATTCGCGGTGTCCTTGACCGTCACGACCTTCAAGCCGTTCTCCAAACTCCTTTGCTTGATATCCAGGGGCGCTACGCTGACCTGCGCAAACGCCGTCATTCCCAGTGCCAATATCGATCCTATAAGTCCGATTAGTCTCATCTATATTCTCCGGTATTATTCTGAATAATCGTAAAACCCGCGTCCGCTCTTTCGTCCGAGCCAACCGGCATCAACATATTTCTTCAAAAGGGGACACGGCCGGTATTTGGAATCACCAAGGCCTTCGTGAAGTACATTCATGATCGCGAGGCAGACATCAAGCCCTATAAAGTCGGCGAGTGTAAGCGGCCCCATCGGATGATTCATTCCCAACTTCATAATCTCGTCGATGGATTCACGCGTCGCAACGCCCTCGTGGAGGCAAAAAACCGCCTCGTTTATCATCGGCATCAAGACGCGGTTGGAAACGAAGCCGGGAAAATCGTTGCACTCCACAGGGGTTTTTCCAAGCTGCTTTGAAAGATCGTCGACTCTTGCGTATGTCTCGTCGCTGGTCGCGATACCCCTGATAATCTCAACCAGTTTCATCAGCGGAACCGGATTAAAAAAGTGCATGCCGATCACGTTCTCAGGCCGGCCCGTAAAGGCTGCGATCTTTGTAATCGAAATCGAAGAAGTATTGGTCGCGAGTATTGCGTCGCTTTTGGCTATCTGGTCGAGTTCTGAGAAGATTTCCTTTTTTATATCGAAGCTCTCGGTCGCGGCTTCAACAACAAGCCCGCAATCCGACAGATCGGCGAGGTTTGTGGTTTTTGAAATGCGGCCGAGAATTCCAGCCTTGTCTTCCGCGGTGATCTTTTCCTTTTTTACAAACCTGTCTAGACTCTTTTCGACAGCCGCGATTCCCCGGTCAAGAAACTCTTCATTCAAATCGCAGAGCGTTACTTCAAATCCATTTGCACCGGCTGTCTGGGCAATACCATTGCCCATAGTGCCCGCACCTATAATCCCAAACTTTTCACCCATTTGTTTTTCAATACCCCTGGTCAAACTGATACGAAACTCTGATTATACAAGATCGAGGCACAAACAGACACCGGCGGAAAATAAAGACGCCAGGACAAAACTCTCGCTCTGTTCCGGCGTCTGATCAAATCCTTCCGGCGTCCCTTCTACTGCCAGCTATTGGGAGGAGGAGGAGGCAATTGCCCTGCGCCGCCGCCAGTGAGATAGAGTTCCCTGCCGCGCTCGCCCGCAAGGAACCAGAGGCCGTAAATCCCAAGCGCGGTGCCGAGCGGCATGTTCAGGAGACACAAGGCACTTGCCACGATCCCGAGGGTCCTCGCCGATTCCGCCATCGTCTGGAGTTTGCGGGCGGTAAAGATCATGAACCCGGCGATCGCAAATGTCAGTACCACTACGACGATGCCGACGACCACCATGAAGCCCGCTACTGCAGCAGCTTCCGGCTCTTTCCCGGC
>JAOTWT010000348.1 GCA_029862725.1 Acidobacteriota bacterium
GAAATAGGCGCCCAATCCGCCGTAGATCAATGCTGCGAGAAGTCCGCCAAAGGCCTGTAGACCGCCCTGCACATAAAAGAAGATCGCGAGTAACCGATTGTGTTCCTGATTAGTCATTTTGTTTGCTCCCCGAACCTTTCGTCCATAAATATTACGATCCGACAACAAACGAGGTTCCCGAAATCGTTTCTACATCATGAACGCCCGAAGACACCGAGATTGCGGCAGTCTATCCCCGTTCGACAGCCATCGCCACCGAGTTTCCGCCTCCGAGGCAAAGAGCGGCGACGCCTTTCTTCACATCCCGCCGTTTCATCTCGTAGAGCAGGGTCGTCAAAATGCGCGATCCGCTGTTCCCAATCGCGTGTCCAAGTGCGACCGCGCCGCCGTTGACATTTACCTTCCCGAGATCGAGGCCGAGTTCCTGCATCACACCGAGGGCCTGGACCGAAAACGCCTCATTGAGTTCGAACAAATCAACCTCTTCCATCGACCAACCGGCCTTATCCAAGACGTTTTTGACGCCCTGTACAGGTGCCATCATGATCAGCTTAGGCTCGATTCCCGAGGTCGCGTAGGCGACGATCCTGCCCAGCGGCTCGATTCCCATTCCTGCGGCTTTGTCGGCGCTTGTTACTACGACCGCCGATGCTCCGTCGTTAACACCCGGGGCATTCCCAGCCGTTACGGTTCCGCCGTCCCGCTTAAACGCCGGGCGCAGCTTTCCAAGACTTTCAACCGTTGTGTCATCGCGGATCGTTTCGTCCTTTTCAAAGACGACCGGGTCGCCCTTCCGCTGCGGGATACTTACAGCCACGATCTCTTCATCGAATCGACCCTCGTCCCGCGCCTCCATCGCCTTTCTGTGCGAGTTGTAGGCGTATTCGTCCTGTTCGCCCCTGCCGATCTGATACTTTTCGGACACGACCTCTCCGGTGTTGCCCATATGCCAGTTTTCAAACGGGCACCAAAGGCCGTCATGGATCATAAGATCGACATCCGTTTTGTTTCCCATACGGTACCCGCCGCGAGCATCCGGCAGCGCATAAGGGATGTTCGACATCGACTCCATCCCGCCGGCAACCACAAAATCAGAATCCCCGAGCTTTACCGCCTGTGCCGCGAGAGACACCGCCCTGAGTCCGGATCCGCATACCATATTGACGGTCAACGCCGACACCTCCGGAGGCAACTCCGCGTTGATCGCAGCCTGTCTCGCAGGTGCCTGGCCCAACCCGGCCTGGACCACGCAACCCATGATCACCTCGTCGATATTTTCCTTTTTTACTCCTGATCGTTTGACCGCTTCTTTAACCGCGATGGCCCCCAAATCGGTCGCCGAAAGCGGGGTCAGAGAGCCCAAAAACTTGCCCGTCGCCGTTCGTGCGGCACTTATTATTACTGCGTCTTTCATATCTCTACCTTATAATCCCCTTGGTATTCTGTTACGACAAGTCTCTCATTTTTGATGGGCTGCCCGCAACGGCCCGAAGACTTCGCCCGCCTTCCGAAAGCTGTCCTGTTCTGAATCGTTTTCGCGTGCCTTTTCGACGCGAAACGGGGCGATCGCTCCCGTGCTGCATCCAGACTACTGGGGCGTCGTTCGCTTTCTGGGTATCATCGACGGCCGCATCGCAGTGTGGTAGATAAATGCCGCAACGATCACCGCATTGATCTTCAGGTCTTCTTCTATGACCGACTCAAGCACATCCATATTCGAATGATGAACGCGGGAGCTGTAGTCGAGCGGGTCTTGTATAAACTGGAATCCGGGCAAGCCGATACCGTCGAAAACCATATGATCGGTACCGCCGGTGTTGAGTGTCGATACCGTTGCCGCGTCGAGCGGCATAAATGGCTTCAGGTATTCTCTAAAGATCGGACCTGCGGCTTCGTTGCCCTGCAGGTATATCCCTCTGATCCTTCCGCCGCCGTTGTCGAGATTGAAGTATGCCGATAACCGGTCATGTTCGGGCCCGGTCACGCCTGTTCTCGGATCTCCAAAATGCTTCTTGACGTAGTTGTACGAACCGTAATAATCCTGCTCCTCGCCGCTCCAGAGTGCGACGCGTATCGTCCGGAGGGGCTTAACGCCCAGCGCCTTCAGAATCCTTAGTGCCTCCATCATGACGACGCAGTTCGCACCGTTGTCCGCCACCCCTGTGCCGCCATGCCATGAATCGAAATGGCCTCCAACCATAACCACCTGATCCCTGAGGCGCGGGTCGGTTCCCGGTATCTCGCCGATCACGTTGTAACCGGTGGTATCCGGTGTAAAACGGGCGGCCAGCGATATTTTCATTGCAACAGTCGCAGTGTTTTTCTCGGTCAAGCGGGCTATGCGTGCGAACTGCTCTTTTCCTATCACAAATGCCGGCACGTTTTTTTCAGCGGCGAAACGGTAGTATCCGGCGGTCCTGACGACACCGTACGGGAAAGCGCTCGGCTGTATGACAACAGCCGCGCCTTCTTCTTTCAGAAAATCAATCACCTTCCAGCGCTGCGCAAGGTATTCTTTCCAGTCCTTATCCTCGTCCTGATACGCGACTGATTTTCCACCGTCAATGCCGGCTCCAGACGGGTCGATCGCCGATGAGGCTTTTTCGAGCTGCTCTTTCGTCAGACGCTTTCCCGGTGCCGTAAACCGGTCAAAGCCGCCCGCCGTACCGTTGAGCACTATTTTGCCGGCAAGTTTTCCCTTGTATTTCGCGAAATCCGACTCCGAGCGGATCGAAACGAGGACAGGGGTGCCGTTGATCTCCCCCTGAGTCGCGGGACTCCACGCAAGCGGAACGGCATTTATACGGTCGTAGGTCGGGGCCGTCATCTCGACGGAGTAACTTTCGACTTCCCAGCCATTTCCGAATTCGCCCCAGGGTTCGAGGGCGACATTTTCGAGTCCCCATTCGAGCATCTGTTTCATCGCCCATTGCTGCGCCCGTTTTAGATTGGGTGAGCTTGTCAGGCGAGGCCCGTAAACATCGGCCAGGTGTTCAACAGCCGGCATGATCTTCGACCTCTGAAATCCCTCTTCCCTGATCCTCGCGATGATGTCAAGATCGACGGGTTCCTGTGCCGCAGTCAACTGGACGCAAAGCGCTACAATAAACAATACCGAATATATTCGTTTCATAATGCAATCTCCGCCGTTTCCTCGCCGATATCCTCGTTCCAGACATCCGGATGCGCATCGATGTATTCCCTCAGCATGCGCGAGCACTCGCTTGAATTCATGTCTACAATCTCCACGCCGTTTTCCGACAGCCAGTCGATCCCGCCGCGAAAGTTCTCGGCTTCACCAATGACGACGGTCCCAATCCCAAATTGCCTCACGAGGCCCGAGCAATACCAACAGGGGGCCAAGGTCGTAACCATGATCGTTCCGCGGTAGCTCTCTTGCCGCCCCGATTTCCTGAACGCATCCGTTTCGCCATGGATGGAGGGGTCGTCGTCCTGCACCCGGCGGTTGTGTCCGCGGCCGAGGAGTTGGCCGCCCGAGTCGAAAAGAGCCGCCCCGATCGGTATCCCGCCTTCCGCCAGTCCGGTCCTGGCTTCTTCAATGGCGACCGCCATCATTTGCTCGTAATTCGGCTTCATCCTCATCATTCTATTTCGATACTTGTAAATCGCAAATCGTCTACATACACTCTTTGACAATGTCACAGGAATACCAGCCAGGCGATTACCTAATATTCCAAATCGAAAGTGGGTACGGCCTTCTCAGATTGCTGGGGATTGAGACTCTGGGCGAAAAGCGAGTCTGGCACATCGCCGCGTACGGCGAGATGTTCCTGGATATCGATTCGGCCGATTCCGCACTTGCCGACGCGGGCTCGCTGACTGTCACTCATCCCCATTTAGCACTGACGACGAGGGCCTTCGAAAGCACTCAGACATCTAGAATGGCAAACATCGATCTGAATCCGGAAGAGCTCGAGGCGTTGCGCCAATGGCGGGAATCGCCGGACAGAGAGATCTCCGACCGCTCAGTCAGACTCTTGCTTGGAATGCGTTGAGACACAGGTCTTTCGGTCAAAACGTCTTGTGGAACGCCCGGTCACGCTTAT
>JAOTWT010000201.1 GCA_029862725.1 Acidobacteriota bacterium
ATGAAGAAGTCGCCAATGTCATGGGGCTTGGCCTCGGAACAACAAAGTCGCGGATCAGCCGCGGAAGGGGCCTTTTGCGAGAAAGGCTGAAACACTATTTTGACGACCGTATATGAACTGTTTGACGTTTAAAGAGAATTTCGAAAGCCGAGAGGAACTGGCGGGCGCAATGCTTTCGCATGCCGAAACCTGCGAGTCCTGCAGGATGTATGCGGATCAAGAGCACAAGCTCGACGGCCTTTTTTCAGAACTTGCGGATATCGAGGCCCCGGATACTTTTGGAATGTCCGTTCGCTCGCGGATCAAAGATAAAAGGAACACTTTGTCCGGGTTGTGGGCCTCGGCAAGGATTGCGATCCCCGTTGCGGCGATGCTCCTGATTGTCGGATTCGTGGTGATTAGCTCGGACTTGTTTTCGACCGCGGGACCGGTAACCAACGGCGTGGCGGAGCGAGAAACGAGCGAATTGCAGGATCGCAGCGATCAGCTGAATCTCGAAGGAGAAGAAAACCCCACTGCCGAAACGGACGCCGTGCAGGATGGCCAACAGCTCGAAGGCTTTCCCTCAACGGAGTCCAAACCAGGCGACCCCCCGGCTCCGCGCGGGACACCTGATTTGGCGCAAGTGGCACCTTCTGAAAACAAACGCGGACAATCAAAAAACGTTGGTTCGATCGACAGTGCGGATTCTGCATTTGAAGAGGTGGAAACGACAAATCCCCCAGGTCTCGATCCCGGTAAGCCTGTAAAATCATCGCCGAGTGCACTTACTAAAACGTTCACGGCAGTCGAAATCCTCAATACACTGGGGGTCCAGGCCGTTTGGAAAGCCGGGAGGCTTTATGTCACATCGGTTTCTGCGGGCGGCGTTGGATTTCGTTCGGGTCTCAAAAAAGGCGATCACGTAATAGCCCTCGACGGAAGGCCGGTATCGCCGGGCGGCACTGCGCTGGGGCAGGTTAAGGGCGAGACTTTGACGATCAGACGGGCGGGAAGACAGATACTCGTCAGGATTGGCGTGCGAAAATGAGCAAGTCCGTACTATTGGTCGATGATCTCGTCGACCTTGGCCTCGCGCACCTCGGTCCTGAATTTCTCATAGTCAAACGAGCGCACGATCTGGTTGACCTTCACGCCGCCGAAGAGCAATACCCTGACGGAGAGGTTGATGTCCGCTTTCGTCGGTAGCCAGATTTCGTCATTGACGCGATCCTGCTCCAGCGTGAACGACGCGCCTTTTCTGAGTTTCGCGAGCAGGCCGCCGGCGATTTTATAACTATCGGCAAGTACCGCCTCGATCCGTGCGACCTGTTTGTCCTTCTCGTCGATCCACATCACTCCGACCGTCTTTCCAAAGAATTTGAGAAAGCTCTTGGCATTCTTAGAGTCGAACTCCGGGTTTGGTTCGAAATCGAACACGACGACGTCCCGGCCCTTCAGGCGCTCGCGGCGCGGATTAGTCAGCTTTGAGGCTTTCAGGACCTCGGCGATGGATATTCGCCTCCCGTCGGCATCGGGAGTGCCGGAACCGGTCTGATCGACGGTGCGGTTTTCTTTGGCAAGTTTCTTTTCGATCTCTCTGACTCTTTTTTGCGCGTCCTTATCGGCATCGGCCTGATCTTGTGGGCTCAGGGGTTTTCCGTTTTTGGCGATCAGGCGCTGGATCCGGTAGCCTTCGTAAAATGAAAGCTGAACCGTTTCGGTCTCCGTGACCACAAGTTTGCCGTCGCTCGAAAGCTCACGCTTGATCGTCTGCTGTTTGTAGGAATAATCCTCGAGAATCCTCTCGATTTCGTCCTGGTTTGCCTGGAGATCCGCCAAGAGCTTCGGGATATCGGGTAGAGGGCGGTTCGAGAGCCTTGGAAAATCGAACTCCGACTGCTCGATATCAAGGTTGTGGACAACGCGGTCGAACCTGACAGTGTATTTTTGCCCGTCCATGTTCATCTTCATTTCAAAGGGTTCTTTGACACCGTTTACAGGCCTGTAATCGCTGTACTCGTACTGCACCAGCTCTTCTCCCGAACGGATATCTTCACGCACGAGCAGATTCGTCGATTGATCGAAGTACATCTTTACCGGAACGCCTTTCGCCGAAACCATCAAAATGGCCGACGCGGGCCTTCCGTTTACTTCCGCTGTGCCCGTCCCGATGATCCTGGCTTTTAATTTCTTGTAGTCAACCCAACGCCAGACGCGGTAGTCGACTTCCGCCCGGAAGTCGTCACCGATCTTGCCCGTATAGGTACTCAGACCGCTTCGTGAGTCCCGCACCCAGCCCGAGCGACCGTTAAAACCAACTTCATTCTCAAAACCGGCGATGTCGAATTGGCGATTATAGAGTCCCGGTTTCGTTGCCTGTACAAGAAAGTTTCCGCTTAGTCCGTCCGAATCGCGGATTATCAAACCGCTCTTTCTCCACGAGTTGATCGCCTTGATCGTGCTTTTCTTGCCCAGCGCCTTGGTCGCCTTTGCGAGGATCTTTTTTGGGCTTTGAGCAGAAATTCCCGCGGTCAGGGCCAGTAATGTCAAGAAAGCAATTATTGTTGAGCTTGTTCGTTTCATATTGAATTCGCGGACACAAAGAAAGCCGCGCTTCGCACGGCATTTGACGCAACCGCACCTTAGAGGATGAACGGTACGCAGCGTTGGTTGCGATAAGAATCAGATAATGTCTTTGATCGCCTTATCGAATATTTCAAGCTTTCGCTTGGCCTTTTTCGTGTCCGGGTGAGTATCGTCGTATTTGCTCGTGACGATCCAGTATTCGGTTCGAAGTTCCGCACGCCTGACGATCAACTTCCCCAAAGCGAGTGTCAACTTGCCCGCTTCGTCTTTCGTGAACCGTCCCATTCCGGCCAATTCTGCCTCGAGGAGACCCAATTCATACCGTGTGTTCCTAACTTTCGGAAATTCTTCCTGGTAAGAGACGAGCAATTCCTCGAGCATCGACTCGAGTTCGGTTTTTCTGAGCACGACTTCCGCGTAAGCGGGCGTCGCGCGAATCTCAGCCGCAATCGGCGGCGGAGTCGAGGTTTCCGATTTCCGGCCACGAAGCTGTCCGGACGCCGGAATCGCAAAACACAGGCACAAAAGGAGGACCGACATAATCGTCAATGTTGCTTCTTTCATATGGCTTTCATTAAACGGATACCGCTTCGCAAGAATCGAGAGTTTCTACCGAATCCTCAGCCGTCTCGTTTGCATCAGCCCCTTCGCTGCTCAGGGTTTCGAAATAATTTCCGATGTTTTCGAGAATCTCCTCGGCCGATTGTGAGTGAAAAAGTGTTTGGCGGAATTTCGCGCCGCCGCGAAGCCCTTTCGTAAACTGTCCGGCGAGTTGTTTCATCTTGCCGAGCGCGGCCAGCTCTGGCATGTCTTCAGAGAGATATTCAAAAAACTCGAGCAGGACTTCCTGTTTGTCGTCGAGTGTCGGCACATAGGGCTCACGACCCTCGAGCGCATCCTGTATCTGCCGGAATAGCCATGGGTTCTGCATCGCGCCGCGACCGATCAGGATGCCGTCACAATCTGTTTCTTTGAATCTGGCTAGCGCAGTTTCAACCGAGGTCACATCCCCGTTCCCTGAAACAGGAATCGATACGGCTTCCTTGACCTGTCTTACGAGGTCCCAGTCCGCAAGCCCGGCGTACCGTTGCTCGCGCGTCCGGCCGTGTAGCGCGAGGTGCTCGACACCGCATTGTTCAGCGAGCTTTGCAACCTCAACGCTGTTGATGTCGGAGTCCGAGTATCCCGAACGTATTTTCAAGGTGAGCGGGATCGTAATTGCTTTTTTTATTTCCTTCAGGATCTCTTCCAGAAGAGGAAGATTGTTCAAAAGCCCCGAGCCGCCACCTTTTTTGACGACTTTTGGTGCAGGACAGCCGCAGTTTACATCGAGAATATCGGCACCGATTCCTTCAGCCATTTCGGCGGCCATCGCCATGCGTTTCGTGTTTGCACCAAAGATTTGAACCGCAAATGGCCTTTCTTCCTCGAGAAACCGCATCATCCGCTTTGACTGGGGCGAATTACGCGTCATTCCTTCGACCGAGATAAACTCCGATACGGTCATCCCTACCCCGCCGCGTTTCTTGATCAGGCGCCGGAAGGTAAAATCGGTGACACCGGCCATCGGCGAAAGCGTCAAAGGCGGATCGATCTTTATATCTCCGATGAAAAATGGTTTAACTTTGCTGGTCACGCTTTCGGTTTTCTTCCCTTGATCACAAATATCAGTCCGACTAGTGCAAGGAGAAGGGAAAAGACAATCAGGAGCATCCCGGGTATGAACCCAAGCATCGCCTCTTCAAAACTCGTGCGCCCATCGGTCATGATGGGGAGCGCGAGGGAAATCCCGGTCACAAAAAGTCCCAGCAGGAATCCGAGGATACCAAGTACCATAACGATTTTTGCGATCATACTAATGCCTCCGTCCAACCGTTTATCCTTTTGTCAAGACTATTCCCGAAGCCAGAAACGACACCTCCGTGACGGTTCCGTCCTCATTCACATTCTCAAAAGTCGCGCCGTCGTCCTTGATCAGGTGTTTGACCTTTTCTTTAGAGAGTGTCTCAACTGTGAAGACTCCTTCCGCTAAAGCTTTGAATCCAGCTGACTTAAGGGGGATAAAGAAAGAATGGTCTTTCATCGTCACACGAACAGTCTCCCTGGAATCTTTCTCCGCGCCAAGTTCGGCCCAGCAGCCTTCCATCTTGCATGAACGGACGATAAATCCGCTGACCTTTACCGTTTTTCCCGCATACGCAGAAGGATCCGCGAGGACACTTGCAAGTTCGACCGCTTCAGAATCACCGATCATCGCACCGCGTCTGATCTCACCATTGTCGTCAAACGTAGCGATCTTGTCGGCGTCGGTGGCTTTCTTCTGGCCTTCCATCTCCTGGGCAAGGGTGGGAAGCGCCAAAAGCGCCAAAATAACTGAACAAAACAATAACTTTTTCATAAAAATACCTCTTTCAAGTTGTCACTCAATATGCCTGAATTGTAATTCTAAACCAATCAATAGTGAAGGGCGGGTCCATATGTCATTTATCAAATACCGGGGATCAGCTATCAACAAAAGCAGATCCACCGCGTTTTGTCGGGTGATAATGTCATATCAAAGAAAACGTGATCGCAGATAATCGATAATTGATAAAGGATTAATGATACCTGATAAATGCTAACGCTCCTGCCGCCAGTCGTAGACGATTTCACCGTTCATGATCGTCATTATTACCCTCGTGTCACGTATATTCTGTTTTGGAATCGCAAAGATATTTTCCGAGAGAATAACGAGGTCGGCGAGTTTTCCCTTTTCGATGGTTCCTTTTTCGTTTTCCTGGAACTCCGCGTAAGCGGAACCAAGCGTGTATAAACGGACCGCCTCCTCGACCGTCAGCGCCTCATCAAGGCGGCCCCTGTTTACCGCATCGTGGATGCCCAGAAGAGGGTTAAAGTCTGTTATCGAAGCATCCGAACCAAAGGCGATATGGGCGTTGGATTTGAGAAGCGAACGGTAGGGCTCATAACCGCCGAACAGATGCGGCTGCATCGACGCGATGATGCCTGTGCGTCCGAATCGCTTGAGATCTACATCCGAAAACCTCGCGGCGTGTTCGATGCGGAAGCGACGGTCGCGTTTACCATTCGCTTCTGTAACCCGTTCGAAAGTGTTGATAACACTACGGTTAGCACTCGTACCTATGGCATGCACCATCACCTGCAAACCGTGCTTATCTGCTTCCAAAATTTCAGGATAAAGGGCCTCCGCCGTTCCCGCGTCCCGTGTCGCAAAACTCTTGAGACATCCTTCGCGTACAAATGTGTCGCCCGAAGCACGTCGGATTCCCAGTTTGGCAAGTTTGCGCCAGTCGTACAGAGGCGTGCAGTCGTAGATCCGCGTCTTAAGTTTTCCGTTTCGACGCAGCGTCCTAAATACATCGGAGATGTAATCGGAATGCATATCCTGCACCGAGGTAACACCCAGCGCGGCAGCGTAATTCGTCGCCGTTTCGCCTACTTCGAGCGTCTCTTTTGAAGCGAGTCGCGGCACCTTTCCCCGCACGAGCAGGATTGCCGCACCCTTCAGGATTCCCGTCGGTTCGCCCTCGGAATCATGTATGATTTCACCGCCCAATGGGGACTTCTTATTTCTGTCGATCCCG
>JAOTWT010000203.1 GCA_029862725.1 Acidobacteriota bacterium
CCAAAGCCGGTCCCTGGCCGTTTCAAAACCCTGCGCAAAATAGAGATCTTCAAGGCTCTGAGCCTCGATATACGGAATCGAGCGTTGATCACGCCGAACCGTCACCTCATTTTCCAGCCCTTTGATCACGATCGAATCCGCCGGGACCTTCGCCGAAGCTGGGCCAAATGCACCAACCAAAACCAATAGAATCGAAGCGCTGCAAAATCTCAGTTTCATAATCCTCGATGCCGTTCTTGCCGGCTGTATCGTAATTCCCGTTCAACGCGCCGTGTAACGCGTGACGATGAGTTTAATTTCACACATTTCTTCCATCGCGTGTCTCACCCCCTCACGGCCAATTCCGGAATCTTTCATCCCGCCGTAAGGCATATTGTCGACACGGAAAGTCGGAACGTCGTTTATCATCACCCCGCCGTATTCCAGTTTGTCCGCCGCAAACACGGCACGCCCGAGGTCGTTTGTAAAGACACCCGCCTGTAGTCCGAACCTGCTCCGGTTCGCCAATTCAATCGCCTCCGCAAATCCCTCATAGGATTCGACTGTCGCCACAGGGGCGAAGATCTCATCGGTAACGATCCGCATTTCGGGGTCGACATTTCCTACGAGGGTCGGATCTAAAAAAGACCCGTCGGCGTTGCCTCCGCAAATCACACCGGCTCCATGAGCGACCGCTTCAGCAACAATTTCGACGGCATTCTTCGCGGCCTCCGTGCTGATCATTACTGAGATTTCTGTCTCATCATCGAGCGGATCGCCGTTCCTCAAAGCCCTGGCCCTGCTCGCCAGCAATCCGACCAGCTCGCTCTCGACCGTTTCCTGGACCAACACCCGCTGGACCGAAATACAAACCTGTCCTGAGTAGGAAAAAGCGCCGGCCGTTATCCTTCCAGCCGCGTCTTCCAGATCCGCTGTTTCATCCACGATCACCGGGGCATTGCCTCCAAGTTCAAGCGCAAACGCCTTCTTCGGATACCGCCGTTTGAGCATCCAGCCGACCTTGTCGCTGCCGGTAAAAGAAATCATCTTCACGCGTTCGTCATGAAGCACATCTTCCAGCAATGAAAGCTCCATAGGCACAACCTGCAATGCACCTGCCGGCAATCCGCTTTCGAGAAACACCTCACCGAGCATCAATGAGGTCAGAGGCGTCTTTTCGCTCGGCTTGATTATGATTGCATTCCCGGAAGCCAGTGCTGGAGCGACCTTATGGGCGACCAGATTCAAAGGGTAGTTAAACGGGGTAATGCCGAATACTATGCCGCGAGGAACATAAACAGTGGAAGCAGATCTCCCGGCCGCGCCGGCGTTGAGGTCGATGGGGACGATCTCGCCCGCAAACCGCTGTGCTTCCGCGGCCGCAATTCGAAATGTCGAAACCGCGCGATCTGCCTCGATTCTGGCTTGAGCGATCGGTTTGCCCGATTCAAGCGTGATTGATCGCGAAAACTCTTCCTTTTTGGCCGCTATGCCCTGCGAAATTTTTTCCAGGCCTTCGCGTAAACGGTATCTCGGCTCACAACGCATTTCCGCCGCCGCTTTTTCCGCCGCAAAAAGCGCCTTTTCCGCTGCACTTCGGCCGGCAACTGCAACCCGTGCAAGCAGGTTGCCGTCAAAAGGCGATGCGACTTCCAGATGTCCGTCCGAAGTTAAGAATTCACCCCCGATCAATATGTTTCTTACTTCCATCTGATTGAAAATTGCCGCTTAAACTGTTATTACCCTTAAGCAAAGATTAAACCCTGCTTCAAATCGAAAGCAAATTTGATGAGGATTATTATTATGAAAAGACTTAAAGGATTCGTATTTTTCTTTACCTTGGCACTTTTTTTAATCGCCTGCTCGACTCGTCAAAACGGCGAAAACAAAGAGAACTCGGCGCCGGGCAGCCCCGAAACCACTAACTCGGCTCCTTCCGCGACCCCGGTCGATGATATCGCCGAAGGTAAAAAACACTATGCTGCCAACTGCGCCCGATGCCACAAAGATGACGGAACCGGCGGCCCTGTGGAAATCGAAGGCCGTCGTCTAAAACCGGAAGATCTCACCTCGGCGAAGATGGCAAAAGAACCCGACGAAGAATACATCGAATACATGGAGTCCGGAATTCCCGACGAAGGAATGCCGTCATTTAAGGAAATCCTGACGAAGGAACAGATGGACCAGGTAGTCAAATACATTCGAAAGGAACTCCAGAAAAAGCAGTAGTCAATTCAGCGCTTCATTTGCAAATAAAATGGCGCACAACTAGAATCATCCATTGCATGGGGCGTTAGCTCAGTGGATAGAGCATCGGTCTTCGGAACCGAGGGTCAGGAGTTCGAATCTCTTACGCCTCGCCATCTTCATCTTCCCGCAACTTCTCAAGCACGGAAAAATCCTCAAGGGTGGTGACGTCACCTTTGACTTCGCCGGTCGTCGCCAGCTCACGCAGCAGGCGGCGCATTATTTTTCCGCTTCTGGTCTTCGGCAATGCTTCTGTAAAAGTAATGTCGTGGGGTTTTGCGAGTGACCCGATCTCTTTGGCGACATGCTTCTTCAGCACCTCCTCCATTTCTTCTGAAGGTTTGTGCCGACCTTCGAGCGTAACGAACGCTGCAATCGCCTGGCCCTTTATTTCGTCCGGTCTCCCGACCACCGCCGCTTCCGCAACAGCATCGTGGGAAACAAGTGCCGACTCTATTTCAGCCGTGCCGAGCCGGTGCCCGGAAACGTTTATGACGTCGTCAACGCGTCCCATTATCCAGTAATAGCCACGTTTGTCGCGTCTCGCGCCGTCTCCCGCAAAATAGACGTTTGGAATCTCCGACCAATACTGCTTGCGGTATCGCTCGTCGTCCCCCCAGATAGTTCTCAGCATCGAAGGGTATGGATGGGTAATCGTCAGGAACCCGCCCTCATCGACTTCCGCGGATTTGCCGCTTCTGTCCTGAATGTCGACGATGATACCCGGAAACGGACGGGTTGCGGTTCCAGGTACGGTTGGCGTCGCGCCCGGTAGAGGCGTGATCATGATTGAACCCGTCTCTGTTTGCCACCAGGTATCGACGATCGGACATCGACTGCCTCCGATTACGCGGTGATACCACATCCAGGCCTCGGGATTTATCGGCTCACCGACGGTGCCAAGAAGTCTAAGAGAAGAGAGGTCATGCCTCTCCGGATACTCGTCACCCCATTTTAGAAACGCACGAATCGCTGTCGGTGCGGTGTAAAGAATGGTTACGCGATGCCGTTCGACAATATCCCAGAATCTGTCGAAATCGGGATAATTGGGAGCCCCTTCGTACATAAGGACCGTCGAACCGTTTGCAAGCGGGCCATAAGCGACGTAGCTATGTCCGGTGATCCATCCGACATCTGCGGTACACCAGAAGGTGTCTTCGTCCTTTAAGTCAAACACCCACTTGGAAGTGATATAAGCGCCCGTCAGGTAGCCGCCGGTGGTATGGAGTATTCCCTTCGGTTTTCCCGTGGTCCCGGACGTATAGAGAATGAACAACGGATGCTCCGAATCCAGTTTTTCAGCAGGGCATTCCGTATTTTTACCGGCAACGATCTGATGCCACCAATGGTCACGTCCCTCGCGCATCGTAACCTCATTCCCCGCCCGTTTCAGAACGATCACACTTTCGACTGTCGGACAGGACTCGACTGCGGAATCGACCGTTTCTTTTAGCGGCAGAACTTTTCCGCGCCGGTAGCCCCCATCGGCTGTAATTATCACCTTGCAGGCACAATCGTTGACCCTGTCTTTGATCGCGTCCGCAGAAAATCCTCCAAAGATGACGGTGTGGGTGGCGCCGATCCTTGCACATGCCTGCATCGCAAAAACCGCCTCGGGGACCATCGGCATATAGATCGCGACACGGTCTCCCTTTTCGACACCGAGCGATTTCAAGGCATTCGCAAAACGGCACACTTCGTTAAAGAGCTGTTGATAAGTGACCGTGCGGATCTCGTCCTCCGGTTCTCCCTCCCAGATAATCGCTGCCTTGTTTCTACGGTAAGTCTCGAGATGCCGGTCGATACAATTGTATGAAACGTTTGTTTTCCCGCCGACGAACCACTTCGCGTGAGGTTCAGTCCATACGAGCGGCGTATGCCACGGCTCAAACCAGTGAAGGCTCTCGGCGACGCTTTCCCAGAACGCGACCGGGTCCTTCGCAGCTTCATCATAGATCCTTTCGTACTCTTCGAAGCTCTTAATATGAGCGCCCCGCGAAAATTCCTCATCCGGTTCAAACACGCGGTCTTCATTCAATACGGATTCGATGGATGTGCGTTCATTCTCTGCCATGAAATCTCCCATTAACAAAAATAAAATAATAACTTCACTTGAAAAATAGACTCAAATCGCAGGTAAATCAATTCCGATATCGCGGCACGGAATGACCGGATCTTTCTCACCCGCCGCTTTCAAAAGTGGTACTATCTAGTTTCCAGTAAAATAATGAAACGCAGGAACATCGCAATTGCCGCCGCTTTGGCGATGATCGTACTTCTGCCGATAAACCTTTTGGCAGCTGGCGGTCATGACGGCCACGGACTCGATCCTACAGTACTCGTCGGGGTCGCGCTGATTCTTATTGCGTCCACGATGACCGGTGAAATCTTCGAGAAATTCGGTCAACCCGCAGTCCTTGGTGAGTTGTTTGCGGGTATCGTGCTCGGAAACCTGATCCTCCTCAATATACCTTACGCCGAACCGTTCAAGTCAAATACGGTGATTGCCGCCCTCGCCCAGATCGGGGTGATCATTCTGCTCTTCGAGGTCGGACTCGAAACAAATCTGCGCGAGATGCTGAAAGTCGGGACGTCTTCCCTGCTGGTCGCAATCATCGGAGTCGTCTTCCCCTTCTTCTCCGGCTGGGCAGTGGCATACATATTCATTCCGGAAGGTCCCACCCTGTCTCACATTTTCATCGGCGCAATGATCACCGCAACGAGTATCGGTATTACTGCCCGGGTCCTCAGTGACCTCGGTCACATCCACCGCCGGGAAGCCCGTATCATTCTTGGGGCGGCCGTGATCGACGATATTCTGGCGTTGCTGCTTTTTGGCATAGTCAGAAGTGCTGTCGCCACCGCGAACTCCGGCAAGGACCTTGACTTTGGGGCGTTTGCGATAATCATCGTGACCGCGATCGGTTTCCTGCTGGCGGCGATAATAGTCGGAGCCTACGTGATGCCGGGCGTCTTCCGCTCGATAAGTACGTTGGAGAGTCCAAGTTTTGTTGTCGGAATTTCGATTGCGATATGCTTCATGATGGCATTCTTTGCGACAAAAGTAGGTCTCGCCGCAATTATCGGCGCCTTCGCCGCCGGGATGATATTGGACGAGGCGCATTTCAAGCACTTCATTGATCACCGCAAACACCACTTACAGGACTTTTTAAAGCCCCTTACCGCTTTGCTTACACCGATATTTTTCGTCTGGGTCGGCTTGAGCGTGGACCTCGGGGCTTTCGGCCGTCCATCGGTCCTGATCTTTGCTGGTGTTCTGACTCTTGTTGCGATCGTTAGTAAACTGGCCGCGGGTTTCGGCGCCTTGGGCCGAAGTTTAAACCGGTTCGCGATAGGCTTCGGGATGATTCCGAGAGGCGAGGTCGGGCTCATTTTTGCTACGCTCGGAGCCGCGCTGACCCTAAAAGGGCCAGACGGGACCATTTTGAAAATAGTCGACGCCGATACATTCAGCGCGGTCGTGATTCTTTCGATGGTGACGACGATGATCACCCCTCCGCTTCTCAAGTGGTCTCTCGGAGAAGACCCTCACCGGACCCAGGTCGACCAAAGTCCCGACGAGTTTGAATGAATCGCGGGTTGATTCTTTACGGCATCCGACCGTTGGGTTAGTATTTTGCTATGTCAGATTATTCGCTCGGCGAGTTTTATTTTATAGCCGGAATGATGGTCCTGATCCTGCTGATCAGCGTCCCCGCAACCTATATTTTTGTTCGGCAATACAAGAGGGAAAAGTCTGCGGCGGACCTGGCCGCAAAGGCGGAAACCCCGAAAGGGGATGAGCAGAAATGAGTAGATTGTTATCCGCCGGGACGGCCTGTCTCGTCATTGTCGACATCCAGGAGGCATTTCGAAAATCGATATCCGGTCTCGACCGTGTAATCGTTAAACGGCG
>JAOTWT010000204.1 GCA_029862725.1 Acidobacteriota bacterium
TGACAGCTTTCTGCCGTTCCTTTTGGAAGGTGTCGCGCTGGATAAGGAACTCAACCAACCAGACGGTATTCACCCCAACCCCAAGGGCACGGCGATAATGACTGAGAACGTTTACCGGGAATTGGTACCGATGCTCGAGCGGGCCGCCGGCAAGAAAAAATAAAAGCAGTCAGGTATTTCAGTCTCTAACTCGCCCGCGCCGGGGAATGCCCGTTGATCGTCGACTTCGTCCCAGATTTTCTGTGAATTAACAAGTGGTTGTAAATGCCTATATGTCCTTTGGAAACCTGTCAGGGAACCAGCGGCGAAAAAACTCCTTCCTTTTAGTCGAGATGACTACCTACAAACAGCAATCAAAACAGTCTCGCAATGGGACGGAGCGGATTAAACCCGCCGTGCGCAAAATAAGGATGCCGTTTCATTCCTTCAGCCGCCTCGCCATGTAATCATTTCGTTCCGTGCGCTTACAAAATCGCACTCCTAACCCATCAATACTTGGCCGGCTGCCTGACAATCGAAGGATTCGCCCTCGTTTTCTTAAGCCTGAACCGTGCAAACAGATCGAAAGCGATACGTTCATTCTCCTAAAACAGGAGGATAAAATGACAAACTTAGTCATCTTAATAGTTCAGCTTTGCGGGTTCGCGTTTATCTTTGTTTCTTTAATCAGTGTCGTCAATATGTTTACGGGCTGGGGACTGGGGTATAAGGGCTCCGAAGTTCCTGCCGACTCGGCGTTTGTAATCGCATTTCTGGTATTGGGGTTGATAGTCGCGCCTCTTGGTTGGTTCCTGAACAAACGATTCGGAAACTAGACGAGTCATTGCGCCGCATTAAAAAAGGCCGTGCCCGTGAAGGCGCAGCCTCTTTTTCGAAAATCTTACCCTGCTAGACCGAGGGATCGGTTGGTTTTGCGGGTTCTCCTTCCTTTTGTTTTATAGTTCCAAGAGTCGAGTCAAAGTAGAAAAAGCGCGACCCGGTAGCCTGGAGGCCCGTCGCCACCTGGGGATCGGCGTTTATCGAGTAAAAAGATGGCCGGGCGCTCGTTCCCTCCTGGACGGTCATCCTGAAAACATAACCGTTTACAACGGGATTCTCTCCCTTAAACTTCTCATCGAGCCTAACCGACTGGATCAGGCGATCGAATGTCGGTGCAAAGCTACCTCTATTTTTCGCTGCGTATTGGGCCTGCAGGGTCCTGATCGTATTCAAGGATTGAACCGCGGTCGTTTCGTTTCCGCTTTGGACCATCGACTGCCACGCCGGCACGCCGACGCCGATCAAAAGTGCGATGATCGCGATCACGATCATCAACTCGATCAGATTAAAACCGGCCTGCCTGCGATATTTCGTACAAACGACTTTCATCAAAAACTCCTCGGACAGATTTACACGAAAAGCAACCGCAATTGGTTGCAAATACTAGTTCAGTTTATAACACATTACGACGCCACAGCTGAATTTGCACCAGAGGTCTTCAAACCGCGACGCAAATCGTCCCTTGTGTTTCGATGCGAAGAAGGCCTGCGCCGTTCTGATCTTGCGGAGACGACTCACGGCCGCTACCTCATTGCCTCATCTGACCATAACCTGCCACCCGCAGCCGCTGTTACTGCTCAGGAGTGCGACGACAGAGACGACCATCATTTTCTCCAGAATGCTGAGACCCGGGCCCTGGGTTGTTTAGGAGGTATTAATGAAGTGTTCCCGTTTTAATACACTCCGCGGCAGCAAAAAAGTTGCTGAAAGTCGGCTTTTCCCGGTGGTTTCGAAAGCTCCGGAGGTTCAGGATTCCAAATCTATGCGAAGAATCGGGCAAAATTTAGTAGAATAAAAGGTGGCCCATTGGAATGAGTTATGCGTGACTGGATAAGCGAAAAAAGCAGACCTGCCGAATCCGGCGGTCCGACCGTCAAAGAAATGCCGGCACAAAAAGAATCCCTGGACGCACTGATCGATGAGATCGGAAAGGTGATTAAGGGAAAGGACGAGGTAATCAAGCTCTCACTCGTTGCGCTTATCGCGCGCGGGCATTTGCTGATAGAAGACGTACCCGGGATAGGTAAGACGACGCTTGCGAACGCACTTTCGCGCGCGCTCGACCTTTCTTTTCACCGGATCCAGTTTACATCTGACCTTTTGCCATCGGATGTGATCGGAATATCGCTGTTCAATCAGAGGACAAGTGAGTTCGAGTGGAAGCCGGGTCCAATATTTGCGAATATCGTGCTCGCCGATGAGATCAACCGCGCTACACCCAAGACACAGTCTTCGCTGCTCGAAGCGATGGGCGAAGAGCAGGTGACCAGCGAAGGGGTAACGCGACCCCTCCCCGATCCCTTTATGGTCGTTGCCACCCAGAATCCCGCCGAGCATCACGGCACGTACCCTCTGCCTGAATCCCAGCTCGACAGATTTATGTTGAGACTCCACGTGGGGTACCCGAATTCGACCCAGGAAAAGGAATTGATCCAGGACCGTGCAATCAGCGATCCGATCGACACGGTTGAGCGGGTGATGGGCAAGACTGACCTCCTTGCCGCTCAGGAATGCGCGGCGTCGGTCCGCGTCCATGAAGCGCTGATTGATTATCTGCTCAAGATTGTGGACCTGACCCGGCAAAATCCTCAGATCGAACTGGGCGTAAGTCCGAGGGGCGCATTGTCCCTGATTTCTTCGGCTAAGGCCCTCGCAACCATCGAGGGGAGAGATTATTGCATTGCCGATGACATCAAGAGGCTTGTCCTGCCCTGCTTTGCCCATCGCGTCGTGATCAGCTCGTCTTCGTCAAAACTCAACCGCCGTTCTCAGGAAGCGAACAAGATCCTGATTGAGATCGTGCAGTCGGTTGAAGTGCCGGTTTAACGGGGAATCGGGAGAAACGGGTGTTCAAACGAATCGTACAGCTTTCCCAGTTAATCACATTCAGTGAACTAAGGAATGCACTGCTCGGTATGTCCGTGGTTTTCGGCGGCCTTGGACTCGCGTTAATAACGCTCTATGCCCACTTGAGAGGCGATCCGTCGCTGGCCGGCGTCGCTGCGGCGGCGTCACTCGTTTTCGTGTTCCTTATAATCGTCTTCGTAATCCCGCCGTTAGCCAGGAATGCGAGTGCCGAGGCGTCGCAGCTCAACCTTCCTTTCGAATTCACTACCGGCGGCGCGATCTTCCTGGGCTTGTTGGTGATCGTCGGGTTCGCTGCATGGAACACAGCAAACAACCTTTTGTTTCTGGTTCTTTCTTTCATAACGGCCGGTTTGATCATTGGATTTTTGGTCGGCCACTTCGGTTTGAAGAGATTGGACGTGAAAATGCGTTTTCCGGAGACAGTTTATGTCAACGAACCGACGCCGATTGTCTTGAGCCTTCATAGCCGGAAACGGATATTCCCGACATTTTCCGTGACCGCGGAGGTTCGGGGACGACGTCCTCAGGCAAAAGAGTTGGAGGACAAACTTCGGGAATTTCTCCCCGCAAAATGGGCCGCGCGGATTGCAAAACCGCCGCTCATCAAACATACGCTCGATTATTTTATCCACATCCCGCGGCTCGGCGAGGTTCAAAATCAACTTGACCATGTTTTTGAAAAACGCGGACGGTTTGAAATCAAGGATTTCGAGCTGTCGACTAAGTTTCCGTTTGCGATCTTTCGGCATCGACGCCGTCTGCCCGCACAGCGGGCTGAAATCGTCGTATTTCCGAAGCACAGGGAAGTCGGGTCCGATATTCTTCAGGTCCCGATTGAAAATGGAAACGCGGTTTCGAAAAAAAAGGGGCTCGGACGCGATCTGATCGGCATGAGGGAATATCAACCGCTTGACGACCTGAGACATATCGATTGGAAAGCGACTGCCCGTTCAGGCAGTATGATCGTACGCGATTTTGCAGCCGACGACGAGCTCCGCGTCTTGATTATCCTGGACACTCGCATCGTAAAAAGCGCAAGTGAAAAAGCGGTCCCGCTGCGGAAACAAATTGAGAATATGCAACGCGGAATCCAAACCGGTGAAAGCCAGGCACGCCTCGATACGGCTGTTGGAAAAGCCTGCTTCCTGCTTTCTCATTTCTTCGAAATGGGCGCCGAGATTGGATTGATTATGCCCGGTTCCACTTTGGAACTCGACGAGGGCCGCGAACACTTCCTGATCTGCATGCGAAACGCGGCGAAGGCGCTGCCAGTCTTTGTCGACTCCCATTTACCGGGAGATTTCGAGCAACAGATTTCTGAGATGGCGGAATCGCTCCCTGCCTGCCATGTTTTTCTTTTGAATGCGCGCGAATCGCGGATAAGGCCGGATGGAATTAGAGGTTGCCGGGAGATAAAATTCTAATAATCAAATCCGGAGAGAAATCTGTCACATTGTTCCGATAGCCGGTGTTCTATTACTGAGGGATATGGGTTGATGATAAGATGTTGGAAGGCGTGAAAACAATTGTGGACGTGATGTCCGGACAAACTGCGGCGGCACAAGAAGGAATTGTATTTGATGAGGCATTTACGCTTCACAATCGGACCGTGTACCGGGCAGCGTGCGCGATAGTTCGCGACGCTGGTCTCGCCGAAGATATTACCCAGGAAACGTTTATTCGTCTTTATCATAATATGGAAAGCATCACCGACGAGGAGATGCTTAAACCCTGGCTCATTAGAGTTGCCTTAAATCTTGCAAAGAATACGATTCGCGGTAATTCAAGAGCAAACGTCAGGGAAGATAATTACGTCAAATTGCATGGTGACAAAGACGAATTTACAGCGGAAAAGGAATACGAGCAACAGGAAACCGTGAACGAGGTTCGCGAGGCGCTCAACAAGGTGAAAGAACCACTGCGGAGCTGCTTGATATTAAAGCAGCAGGGTCTTTCATATAGGGAGATTGCTGACTCATTGTCATTGACGGAAACAAGTATTGGAACTTATATCGCACGCGGAAAAAAAGAATTTGTTAGATTCTACGGCAAGATCGGAGGTGACTCGTGAAGAGTAAATGCTTTGATATTGGCGTGATTCAGGCGTTTGTCGATGGTGAGCTTGGCGTCGCCGGGCTCGAAGATGTTGTCAGACATCTCTCGGTCTGCGAAGAGTGTAATTCGCTGGCAGTTGAGCTTGAAAGCGAGAACGAGCTGGCCTTTGGCGCTTTGGGGAGCGAGTTGAACGCACTTGTGCCGACTGAGCGGCTCAGGACCAAAGTGTTTGCGTCGATTGAAAATATCGAGACGAGTCAGACGGTCGGCTTTTGGTCGAGGATTAGTAAGGGATTCGGTTCTGCGGCTACGTTTGGAAGGCCCCTGACGTCTGTCTTTGCAAGTGTGTTATTTTTCGTGGCATTGACCGCCGTGCTATTGCAGTATTTGGATGTTACGGATCCCGCTACGGATCCCGGGATTGCGCCCTCTGCCGTTGAAGTTAGAGACGGTACTGATGAAACGCCTTTTTTGTCATCGGTGAATGATGATCGAATCGAAGAAGACGATATGACTCAGCCGGGTATCGAGGCAGTTGATCCGCCTTCCTTCGAAAGTAACAGGGTTGCGCCTGTGAGAGCGATTGCTGCGGTACACAGGGTGCAGCCGCGCCGGCAAAGGACTTCCGGCAAAGAGCCCGTTCGTGGCCCCGATCAGGCAGCGACAACTCCCGTTTCCACGGTGCTGAGTCCGGAATTGGACGCTGAAGACGGGTATTTGCGCACGATAGCGACTCTCAACAGGACCGTCGATTCGAATAAGGATTATGTCTTAAGGCCGAGCGAAAGAGTCAATTTCGAACGTCAATTGGCAGTTGTTAACGATGCGATTCGAAAGATGAAGGGTGAGGTGCGGCAAAATCCGAATAACAGCGCTGCCCGCGAGGTACTGCGTTCTTCTTACAAGAATAAGATCGAACTACTCAGCTCCGTCGCCGAAAGATCCGAAACCGTAGCGAGCCTTGACTAGGATGTCACCTATAAAACAATTATTTAAGACTGCGCTGATTTTATCGGTGGTAATGATTCTGAATCAGACTACGGTTTTTCCGCAAACTGCGAAGTCCATCCCCAGGACGAGCGAGGAATCTGCGGGATACCGTCAGGACGGATTCGCTCGCGAAAAAGTCGCTCTTTCCCGAGGACCCGGGCTTGCACCCGCGGGACCCGTTGGCGATGC
>JAOTWT010000205.1 GCA_029862725.1 Acidobacteriota bacterium
TCCGGACGGCGAAGAGGATATGGCTTATTTTGCCGCCGAACACGGTGTTGAACCTTGTTTTATTGAAGACATGAGCCGTGAACTCTCGTTGGGCGATGTCAAAGCCTTGTTCAAGATCTGGCGAAAACTCGTCGAGTTCGAGCCGGATATAGTCCATACACACACGGCGAAAGCCGGGACCCTCGGGCGCGTCGCAGCTTTTCTTTACAAGTGGATGACGCCCGCGACGCTGATCGGCAGGCCAAGACGCCTCAGGGTTTTTCATACATTTCATGGGCATATCTTTCACGGTTACTACAGTTCCTCGAAGACGGGTTTGTTTCTGTTTATCGAGAAGATTCTCGCCAGGTTCGCGACCGGTACGATAATCGTCATCAGCAAACAGCAGGCGGTTGAAATTGGTGAAACATATAAAGTGGCTGATCCTAAAAAGATTGAGATCGTGCCGCTTGGCCTGGATATTTCAGCCTTTGAGGAAAGCGCATCGGAAGGCGATCGTTTTCGGGCAGAATTTGGGATTAATAAAAACGAGGTTCTTGTCGGTATCGTCGGAAGGCTGACCGAGATTAAGAATCATCCGCTGTTTATCGATGCAGTAAGGAGTTCAGACTTTCCCCAGGCGAGATTCGTCATAGTTGGTGATGGACATTTGAGACAGGAACTTGAGACCCTTGCAAAGGGGACCGGCATAGTCTTTGCGGGCAATCGGACCGATCCTAACGCTTTTTACTCCGCGATAGATATCGTCGCACTGACCTCCCTAAATGAGGGGACCCCTTTGACACTGATCGAAGCTATGGCTTTTGGGAAACCCTGGGTAGCTGCGGCGGTAGGCGGTGTCGTCGATCTGGCGGGGACCAGAATAAGTTCAAAGTTCCAGGTTCAAAGTTCAAAGTTGGAATCCGGAGAGGTGAAACCTGACTCGTTGAACTTTGAACAGTGTGAACGGGGCGTACTTTTTGAATCCGAAGACGTGCGGGGTCTTGTCGAAGGTCTGAAGCTCCTACTGGGTAACCCCGAACTTAGGACAGGTATGGGAGTGAACGGAAAGAGTTTTGTATCCGATAACTACTCCAAGGAAAGACTTGTTAAGGACATAAGCGATCTTTACGGCTTGTAACTTTTTCCGGCTTCTCCGGAATTGCGTAACCCATCCATGTTCATCAAAGATCGCCTTCAAATGGATGTTTTCTCAACCCCGTATCGCATGCCCGTTTTTGAAGAAGTTCGGGTCTAACTATGTGTTGTCAAACATGTTAGGATTGAAAAAAATAAAGGAGTCAAGATTCGTCTTCCGCCATGGATAGGCTAACCACAAATCCAGTTTTTGTAGCGCTTGTAGGACTGCTCTTGTCGGTGATACTGACATACGCGGTCCGCGGACTTTCGCGTAAATACGGTTTTATAGCAAAACCGAAGTCGGATCGGTGGCACAAAAAGCCGACCGCGCTGATGGGCGGCGTCGCGATTTTCCTGGCTACAGTCTTGGTTTTTCTGCTTTTTGTTCCGCAGACCATTAATTCCTGGGTGATAATCCTGGGCAGCGCTTTTCTCTTCCTTGTCGGGCTAGTTGACGACGTACTGTCGATCAAACCCTACCAGAAACTCATCGGACAAATGATCGGCGTCGCCTTTGTAATTGGCGCTCCCGCCGTGTTCGGAGAGCCGCTTCTGGTTCTAAACTGGACCGGTTCAGAACTCATAAACATCTGGCTGACGTCATTCTGGATAATCGGGATCACAAACGCCATTAATTTGCTGGACAACATGGATGGTCTGGCCGCAGGGATTTCCGCAATTGCGGCGTTTACGTTAGCAATGATTTTGGGTGGTCTCGGCAACGAGGTCGAAATCCTCCTGATCTGCGGGTTTATAGGGGCCCTGCTCGGATTTCTTGTCTTCAATATGAACCCGGCGTCAATCTTTATGGGCGACAGCGGCTCGATGTTTGTCGGGTTCTTTCTTGCCAGTTCTGTGCTTTTGAATCAGGTCGGTGGAAAATCACGTGGAGTATTTACCGTCCTCGCGGTTCCGGCGCTGATCCTGTTCGTACCCATCTTCGACACTACCTTCGTGACGATCCTGCGCAAGCTCTGGGGCCGGAAGGCTTCGGTCGGAGGCCGTGACCATACGTCGCACAGGCTCGTCGCTCTCGGGCTTTCGGAGCGCTCCGCGGTATGGATGCTCTACGCGTTTGCAATCCTCGCCGGTTCGATCTCGCTTTCAATCACAAATCTGCCGGTTACCCAGAGCCTCGCTCTGATCGCCGCCTTTTCGATCGTGCTCGTGATAATCGGGGTCTATCTGGCGAAGGTGAAGGTCTACAAAGAGCAGGATGAGGAAAAGGCAGTGCAGGAAAACGCGGCCCACGCGTTTCTGCTCGATATCTCACATAAACGCCGGGTATTTGAGGTAATGCTGGACGCGGTACTGATCACTCTTGCTTATTATTCGGCTTATTTGATCAGCTTTCCGGACTTTGAACAGACGGCGAACTGGGACCTATTTGTTCGCAGTTTGCCGATCCTGATCGTAATGAAACTCGGCGCGTTTCTGACGGTCGGCGTATACCGCGGGATCTGGCGCTACACCAGCGTCAAGGACTTCGTGACATTTGCCCAAGGCGTCATCCTGGGTTCGATGCTGAGCATTCTAACGATTCTTTTGCTGTTCCGATTCTCGGGTTTTTCCCGTGCCGTGTTTATTCTCGACGGGGTTTTTCTTCTGATCGCACTGGCAGGCAGCCGTATGGCATTTAAGCTGTTTCGGCAGCTTCTGCCCAACCCGATGAACGGAGACGGTCGACATGTCCTGATCTATGGAGCGGGTGACGGCGGAGAAATGGTTCTCAGGGAACTGGAGAACAACCCCGAGTGGAGATATAAACCGGTTGGATTTATCGATGACGATCCGCTAAAGAAGGATAAAGTTATACATGGCCTAAGAGTCTATCCCGGCAACCGTTCACTTGCGAAGCTTTGTATGGAAAAGAATATCGAAGAGGTGGTGATATCCATTCGCGCACTTTCACCGGGACGCCTCGAGGAGGTCCGCGAAGCCTGTCGGGACGCCCATGTCAGCCTGAAAAGGGCATTGATAAAAATCGAATCTCTCTAAACGGGGAAGCCGGACACGCTGTAATACCCGCCGCGCGTTGTTCAATAATCGAAGTGCATTTTTCACTTCGAGATTCGACTTGGTACGCACCGCAGGCTCCGTTGCTTTGATCACGCTTATCTAATAGAATCTCACCGACTCACAGCATGCCCAAAAGAAGCTTAAATCTTGAACCGATCGCGTATCGCATTGCGACAATTGTCGCGGGTGCGATTCTGGTCGCGGTCCTGCTCCTTGCGTCAACCTGGTTTCTGGGTGACTCGATCG
This sequence comes from Acidobacteriota bacterium, assembly GCA_029862725.1. Lineage (GTDB taxonomy): Bacteria > Acidobacteriota > Blastocatellia > Pyrinomonadales > Pyrinomonadaceae > Aridibacter. Next base: position 3,385 of record JAOTWT010000205.1, read on the forward strand.
CCGGAGCTGCGGATGTGCCGGAAGTTCTCGAGTATTCGAAAAGCATGTCCCCGGGAAATCCAAAGCCGTACGTTGCTTTGTCCGGGCTGCGCGAACAGTCTTTTCGAAGCGAGGATGTAAAAGCGGCGTTGGAGAACGCAGAGTTCGCGGTTGCCTATTCCCCTCATGACTTTATGTCGTGGCGCCTGCTGGCGCGTCTGCGCGAACGTTTAGGAGATATCGAAGGCGCCGAGAAAGCGCTTCGGAAGTCACTTGAACTTGCGCCGAATCATGCTTCTGTACAGTGGGCACTTGGGAATTTGCTGCTTAGACAGGATAAGAATCCTGAGGGCTTTCGACTAATGCGGACCGCCGTCGAACAGGATCGGAGCTACGCAGGCCCGGCGGCGTCGATTGCCTGGGACATTTACGATGGGGATATTGAAAAAGTAAAGAATTCCATCGGGAGTTCCAGTCGCGTGCAGGTCGCCCTGGCGGTCTATCTTTCAAAACTGAAGCGGTTTCGCGAAGCAGTCGAGATCTGGAAGTCGATCCCGGCGGCGGAGCGTAAAGCGGATTATGCTGCCGAGGGCCGCATGATACTCGGAGAACTCGTTGCCGCCACAAAATTTCTGTCGGCGGTGGAACTCGCTCCGGATCTGCAGGCGGCGGGAGAAACGAAGCCAAAGGTCGGTTCTGTGACGAACGGGAATTTCGAAACCCTGGTCGGCAAAGAAAAGCCGGAATTCTATGAATGGCTGATCCCGAATGGCGATGTGCCGAGAATTGGCGTCAGCGTGGAAGAAAAACGCTCGGGTGCGAAGAGCCTGGCATTTTATTTCGAAAAAGCCTTCAAAAACGAATTCCGGAACGTGTCTCAGACCGTTGCGCTCCGGGGCGGAGCTTCGTATACGCTGACGGCGTTTTACAAATCGAGCCTGAGAACGGATGCGACTCTTGCGTGGCAGGTTGCTGACACCGCCGGCGCCGGGATACTGGCGACTTCCGAACCAATTCAGGAACGAAGCGACTGGAACACGGTAGAAGTTTCGTTTGATGTTCCCGAGGGTTCCGAGGGCGTAACCATAAGGCTCGTTCGGGCGCAATGTGCCAGATTGCGGTGTCCGATCGTGGGTAAGGTTTGGTTCGACGATATTGAGGTCAAATAACCTTGAAAAGCAATTTAGCTACAGAAGATTATCTTGACGGACGCCGGCGAAAGATGCCGGCATCGAGGCTGAGCGCGGCCAGTTTCATATCGGTTATCGCGATCGTCTTATCGTCAAATCTCTTGTTTGGATCGGTAAGCACAGGGGCGCTGGCCGTAATGGCGTTGCTTTTGGCCGTGACCGTGATCTTCTGGGTTTCCGACTCGCTGTTTACAAAGAACCTGTGTTATTCCGCCAATCCGCTTCAATTACCCCTGATCGGGTTGATCCTGATCGGGCTGGTCCAGTTGCTTCCCTTTGCCGGTTCTTCAGTCTCGCCCGACCTACTTGCGATTCCCGCGGCATCGTCTTTCACAATTGTGCCTTTTGCGACTTCCTTTGCGATCCTGAAACTGCTCCTGTTTTTGTTGTTCTTTGCTGCGGCCCTGGTTTACGTGGATTCACCCGAACGCACACGTTTGATCGTGTTCGTAGTGATCATTTACGCGGCGTTCATGTCATTTCTCGGGATATTGCAGAAGCTTTCGAATCCCGGTTTTGTGCTGTGGATCAGGCAGGTGGATTATTCGATTCCGTTCGCAACTTTTGTAAACCAGCACCATTTCGCCTCCTTTCTTGTTATGACAACCGCAATGACGCTGGGATTGCTGTTTGCGGGATCCACAAAGCCCGACAAGAGGCTTTTGCTGATTATCGCGGCGATACTGATGGGACTCGGTATCGTCTTCACCTCTTCGAGAGGGGCACTGATAAGTCTGGTCGCCGTGCTCGGATTGCTTTCGGGTCTGAGTTTCTGGTCGGGAAGCAAGTCCCATTCCAAGTCACACAAGAGGACCTATCTGAAGAGGGTATGGGTTTTGGTCGGAGCAAATGTCGCGCTGGTTTTGTTCCTGCTTGTTTCGGTCGCCTGGATCGGCGGAAGCGATATTGCGTTGCGAAGTGCCGGCATCAATAATGCGGCCGAATATTCAAGCGGGCGACTCGATTTCTGGGCAAACACGCTGCGTATTACAAGGGACAATCCGGTGCTCGGAACCGGCCTCGATACATTCGACGTCGCCTACACCAAATATGACACCTGGAACGGCCTGCTCAGGGTCAATTACGCCCATAACGAGTATCTGCAAATACTAAGTGAAGCGGGGATTCCGGGTCTTGCATGCGTTGTCGCCTTTATCTTTCTTCTTTTCCGGCAGAGCCTGCGGATTATCGGATCTTCGATCCATCCATTCCGAAGGGGAGTCGCCGCTGGTGCGCTCGCGGGCTGCTTTGGAATAATGGTCCACAGCTTTTTCGATTTCCCGCTCAGGACCAATGCCAACATGTTTTGTTTTCTGCTCTTCGCCGTTCTGGCTACGGCTCCGATCGAATTCCCGGTCGTGATTCGGAAGCGGAAGAAGATTGAAGAGTGAAGGGGCGAGGGGTCGAGGGACAAGGGTCGAGGGACTAGCCTCGCGGGACGAGGGTCGAGGGACAAGGGTCGAGGGACAAGGGGCTAGGGTCGAGGGTCGAGGGACAAGGAACGAGGGACTAGCCTCGCGGGACAAGGGTCGAGGGTCGAGCGACA
>JAOTWT010000206.1 GCA_029862725.1 Acidobacteriota bacterium
CATTACTTCCTGCACGTCGGGCGTCGTGCTTCCGGATGAAGACCAGACCGCCACTCCCCCGCCAGCCGTCGACTTCAACAGCATCTCGCTCAAACTGTCGGGAACCGGCCGTATGAAGTAACCGTTGAGACATGTCAGCATGGTAAACAATGACTGATCGGTATTATTCAGGCTGGGCACATCGCCAATTCCAAAAAATGAAGACGATGCCCAAAGTCCCGTCGAACCGTGGCCGGAATAATTTACAACGTATTTGCCCGCGTTAATTTCCGCCAGAAGAGTCGCTTTGGCATTCGAGTCGCCACGATTCACTTCAGTTGTTGGTATAGAAGCAGGCAGTTCTTGATGTATGCGCCCGCACAACGCCTGAAAATCATAACCCGAAGTGAAATCACTAGCACACAGCGAACCTCTCGCCGGGGCGGACCCGATCGAGCTTTCAAAGCTTGCAACCTTCGTCAAGGCATTCGAAACATCAACCGCCGCCCGGGCAGGGATGCGGCCGATCGCCATTTCGGACTGGCCGTCACCGTCAAAATCGGTGATCGTATCGTCGCTTGCGGTTTCTTCATAAAGCGTGTCGACCAGTCTTGCGGGCATGAAATTGAACGAACCGTTGCCCTCGTAATCCCGCGGGTCATAGGTGCTGTCGCCGAGTAAGAGCACATAATCCGGATCGACCTGCCAGTTCAATTCTGCAAATTCGAAGAATGCAGTAAGCGCCAGAGCAGTGCTTTCGCCGTAACTAAACTCGTCGAAAACATCGGTGATGTTCACGACCATCGTTTGAAACCCGTCGCTCGTCCTGTAAGCGGCCCACGCATTGGCTTCCTGGACAAAGGCCGGATTTGTGACGATTACAAAATTTGCTGAATTCGTCGTTGCCGACAGGTTGGAAGGCGCATTCGCCTCAATTGCGTCGACCGCAAGCAGACCTTCGTCGGCAACCGCAAACAAGTCTAGATTCCGGTATGCTGGCAGGTACGCCTTGAATGTGCCGGAACCGGGAGTCTCCTCGGTAACAGAAGCGTTACTGACGACACGCGGATTATTCTCCTGTCCAAGATCAAAAACCCGGACCGTATCACTCTCAAATCCCCCGATCACGGTCTCTTTATAATTTTCCGAGCGGAAGGCCAAAAGATTGCCGGCAGCCTTGTATTTGCGCTTGTATCGCACCTTTATTGAGATGATTAAGCTGAAATCGGATCCGGGTCCGAAAGACGTTAGCGTGAGGACATTTCCATTCTCGAGCAGGGTAGAGACTGGCAAGGTGTACAAGCCGGTCGACTCTGTACGGTTGACCCCGTCGAGAGCGGTATACTCAATACCGTTGACCAGAACACGGATCTGGTGCGTTCCCAGCGTGAGCCCCTGGATTGCGAGCGTCAGCTCCGCTTCGTTTGAAAGATCATCAATGGCTGGCAAGTCGAAATTGATGTTTGTAGCGGTCGGGCTGATGATCTCTCCAAAGAAATTGGTTTTCGGGCCATTCAGGATTGTTGAAGCGTATAAAAACCGGTTTTTCCGTTCGAATGTACTTGTAAAACTCTTTGAGCCAACGGTGGAGCGGAGTCTTCTTATCACCCTGCTCGCCATACGTCGTCCGGCACCGGCGCCTTCGATCAAATAATAAACGTTTTGAGAAGATTCCGGCGTATCGAGGCTCTTACCAAAAAACTCTATATACGAACCATCGGTCGGGACGATGATCGCCTGTTCGATGCCGTGGAAATAAAGTTTCCATGTCGAGGCCGGAACGGCAACGTTGAACCCCGCGTTCGCAAGTTCACTTCTGGACACCCTGTAAAGACCATCGGCGCTAACTCGGATTTTAACGCCCGGCTGACCAGCGACCCACCGCTGGTTCTGCGGATCTCCGAATAGTTTGGACGGTGAAGCAGAGAAATAATGGTCTTCGGGGACGTTTTTGACTTCGAGTCCCCGAGGGGAAGAATCGCGATTGACGCTCAAACCGGATTCGACCGGAGCAGTTAACCCGGCGTCATAGACGGCCTCGGTCCCATCGGTAAAGTACTCTCCTACCCCGATCTCCACGATTCCTATGCGGTAAAATGCGCCGACCGTGCCGGTTCGATCGAAAAATGAAAAGCCATGATCACCGGGGATCGCATTTGAAACGTAGCTTCCTGGCACCATCGCCGGACTGACTCTTACGAGTTCCTTCCCGGCTTCCCTGTAAACGTTGTAACCAATGACATCTTCGCCACCGGTCACATCCCATCTGACCAATGCTCCTTGATTTCCAGCGGCAGCATAGGAAATCTCCACAGAGGATTTTCCGGACCGGCTCGACACGCCAGCCAACACAGCACTCTGGACTGTGATCATAAAGACGATCGCCAACACCGTCATCGAACCGCAGATGAACCTTAATTTCATAAATTTACCGCGTAAAGAACCTGATTTAGTTACAATACAATAGCACAAATAGGACCATTATTCCCAAAATTGAGCGAGCCGGCTCTTCGGAAGTCGTTTCACTATCGCGATTTCCAGCCGATGTAGTAGAATTGGCCAAATGCGAAAAATTTCAATCCGTTTGATTTGTCTGCCGGTAATTATGCTGCTGCTTCAAGGGTCTTTGGCCTTTGCGTCGCGCAGTGAACCTGCCTCAGCAAAACACGCGATGGTCGTGTCACAGCATATCCTCGCCTCTGAGATCGGAACTGATATGATGCGAAAAGGCGGAAACGCTGTGGATGCAGCAGTTGCAGTTGGTTTCGCACTCGCTGTTGTCTATCCCGAGGCCGGCAATCTGGGGGGCGGCGGTTTTATGGTAATCAGGCTTGCCGATGGTCGCTCCACGGCAATCGATTACCGGGAAATGGCACCCGAAGCGGCGACTCGGGACATCTATCTCGACGGGAAAGGTGAACAAATAGAGGGTGAGGGCGGCAGCGTCTTGGGCTACCGCTCAGCAGGAGTGCCCGGAACTCCGGCCGGGTTCGAGTACGCTTTCAAGAAATACGGATCGGGGAAAATAACATGGCGGCAGGTTCTGGAACCGGCCCGGAGACTTGCCCAAAACGGATTCGTCCTCAGTCGCAGGCTGGCGGCACTATTTGTCGAATACAAGGATAGTCTGAACAGGTATCCGGATAGCAGGAGGATCTTTTTGAACGGCGGAAAGTATTTTGAGCAGGGCGATGTCCTGATTCAGAGAGATCTCGCCAAAACCCTGGAGCGATTGCAGTCAAGTGGCTCATCTGACTTTTACCGGGGTATGACCGCAAAGCTTATAGCCGACGATATGGCCCGAAACAAGGGCTTGATAACGCTAAATGACCTGAAGAATTATGAGGTACGCGAAAGAACACCCGTGACCGGAACCTATCGGGGAAATAAGATTGTCTCGATGCCGCCGCCTTCGTCCGGTGGAATAGTCTTGATCCAGGTCCTGAATATGCTTGAACCCTTCGACCTGGATGCCCTAGGACACAATTCCGCCGCAAAGTATCACCTCCTGACCGAAACAATGCGGCGGGCGTTTGCAGACCGCGCGGCCTATATGGGCGATCCCGATTTTGCGGAGATACCGACGGAATACCTGACGTCAAAGGCCTATGCCCTGCAAAGGGGCTCGACGATCAAGGAAAAACAGGCGTCGGAAAGTAAGAATGTCCGCGAGGGCCAGCTGACCGGAAAGGAAGGAACCGAAACCACGCATTATACCGTTGTCGATCCAGCCGGTGCCGTCGTCACGAACACCTATACCATAAACAACATCTATGGTTCTGCGGTGACCGCAAAGGGCACCGGAGTGTTGCTTAACGACGAGATGGATGACTTTGCGGTAAGTCCCGGCAAACCCAACTTGTTCGGGTTGGTCCAGGGCGAGATAAATGCCGTCGGGCCACGTAAGCGCCCCCTTTCTTCGATGACACCAACGATCGTTCTCAAACGCGACGGAACGCTCTGGTTCGCTCTTGGAGCCAGGGGCGGACCTCGCATAATTTCCGCGGTGCTGCAATCGACCATCAATATGATCGATCACGGGATGAATATCCAGGAGGCGTTGGATGCTCCTCGTATCCACCACCAATGGCTCCCGAACGAGATTTTCTGGGAAAAATACGGTCTCTCGAACGACTCCCGCCGAATCCTCTCGTCGTACGGACATGTTTTTTCAAGTGGCCCGCGCGGCATTGCTTCGGCGACGGCGATCGCCGTGGGATCCGATGGAACCAAATATGGGGCGATCGATTCACGTAGCGATGGTGCCGCCGTTGGTTTTTAGGAAATTATTTAAGCGAATAATTAGTTTTTGAATGCAAGTCCTCCGATGAGGAGCGTTCTGTCTCGAAGGAGTGTTTTATCTTTTTACGACGGCCAACGGCAACTATTTTGCCGCGGCCGCGAAACTGGAGGAAAGAATGAAACTTTATTTAGTAATTTTGATTGCGGTAGCCGCGATAACCGGATGTACTACTGCCACGGATCCGGCTTACGATAAAACCGGCGCTGATAAGAAGACGGCGGAATCACCTGCCGGCGAAACCAAAGAAAATTTTGGCGAGACAAACGCAACCCCGAAAGATGCGATTCTGGCGTTTGTAAAAGCTCTGGAATCGAAAGACGAGGCGGCTGTCAAGGCCTCACTTTCGGAGAAGACCAACAAGATGCTTGCATTGCAGACGAAGATGACCGGAAGGTCGGTCGTGGATATATTCAATTCGAAAGAATTCGAGGATATTTCGAAAGTGCCCGATATGCGTAACGAAAAAATTGAGGGCGATAAAGCAACACTGGAGGTAAAGGACCCGAAAGACGAAAAATGGGATGAAATGCCTTTGGTTAAGGAGAACGGAAGCTGGAAGCTTGCCTTTGCAGATGCCGATTACGACAAGGACTATGAAAACATGGTCAAACAGGTCGAAAAAGCTGGAAAGGCGATGGATGATGGTAAGAAAACCGAGTCCGAGGCCGACAGCGGCAAGGAAACAACCGAGAAAAAACCCGCTTCCTAGCGGGGATTAAGGAATTTTCAGGCACGGACCGGGAACACTCGTTTCCGGTCTTTTTATTTTTGCAAATCAATCCGGGTGCAAGTTATTCCGGGGATCAAGACTCCGCTGATTCGAGCCGATCACCTGCCGGTGAACCGGTTAGTCGAGTTTCCTTCCCGCGGGACCGCGTCGAGATCATCCGTTTCGCGCCAGCTAAACGCACCGGCTTCAAATCCCTGCTGCGCGGGTCCGGGTTGGCCCTGTGGAAGTTGACCGAGATTTCGTTCCTTTCCGAGAAAAGTTTCCCGCAGCGAATCCACAAAGCCGGCCTTTTCAGGTGCGGTAAGCTGGCCGGTCTGAAAAATAAGTGCATAGATCATCCTGAGAATGCCTCCCCAGAACAATACCAGGGCGGCCACGCCCGCAATGACGGGCTCGACATTAAACATCTCGGAAAGTATTGCCAACGCCGGCACAACGATAAAACCGGAGAGAAACATGATTCCGCCTTGTTTAAGACCCTTTTTCTTTGGCGATACGGCATCGGGGCCCGCACCGGACTGAAATCTGACGGGCAACCCGCCGTTCCGCACAAATTCACCCATACCGGCCATCAAAAACCCGCAGCGTGAACAAAAACTCGTATTTTCGTGGGACTGCCCCTGACCGCATCTTGGACAATACATAACAACCTCTCCCTTGTTCTATGAGCTATCCTCTTCTTTCTTTAATAACCGGGTCGTACCCTCGGTGACGCTGCCGGGGCGTACGAGATCACCCGTATCGGCGGCCTTCCACGATCCCGCGGGCGCCGCGTAGTTTTCAGCCGACTGCATCTGCGCTGCCGGGAGCGCTTCCGCATTCGGGTGCGCCGAAGCCAATTCGGGGTTCGCTGCATAAGAGGAGCCGAGGTCCTGCCGAACCGGATTTTCAAGAAAAAACAGCGACATCACTGCTATTATTATGGCTCCGACAAACCCAACGATCGCAATAAACGGAATAATCTCGCCCCCGTCCATGATGGCCGAAAGAGGCAGGAGCAGCATGTCGACGACGATAAACCAAAGGGCGGCGAACTTGAGACCGTTAGATTTTGTAAAGAGACCCTT
>JAOTWT010000207.1 GCA_029862725.1 Acidobacteriota bacterium
TACGAATCACGTCAAACCGAGGGCTTCAAACAATCAGTGGCATCGCTTGGCCTGGGCAGGCCCGAGATAGAACCGAAGAAAAGCCAGGCAGGAAAGTATATTGGCATCGGTGTAACGCTTCTGGCGATCATGTTTCTTGGCCTCTTGGTTGCCGGGATCATCTTCCTTAGCATCGGTCCCGTCGCTGCGTTTATCGCAGCGGTTGTGGCGTTCGTGCCGGCTGTGTTCTATTTCATACCGATAATGTGGCTCGACCGCTATGACCCTGAACCGTTTTGGCTTATTTCACTCGCCTTTGCATGGGGAGCGCTGTTGGCGGTCTTCATCTCTTTTATCGCCAATACATTTGTCGGCATCAGTGTCGCGGTCCTGATCGATCCCGAATCGGGCGGAATCGCCGGAGCGGTACTTGCCGCGCCGTTTTTCGAAGAACTCACCAAGGGCGCGGGCCTGCTGATGATCATCCTGGTCTTCCGCAGATATTTCGACGGCATCCTTGACGGGATCATATTCGGAGGAGTTATCGCGCTTGGCTTCGCGACCGTCGAGAATGTTCTTTATTACGGAAGGGCTCTGCTTGCCGGGGGCGCCCAGGCACTCGCCGTCATCTTTGTCATTCGCGGCGTCCTGTCTCCATTTGCGCATGTCACATTTACCTCGATGACGGGTATCGGATTTGGAATCGCCCGGGAAACCCATAACAAGTTCCTTAAGTTTACGATGCCGGTCGTCGGACTCGGTGGGGCGATGTTTCTCCACGCGCTTTGGAACGGAATGGCGACATTCCTGGGCGGCGGATTTCTGATAGCGTACATTCTAGTCGAGATCCCCCTGTTCCTGATTTTTGTCGGATTCTGCGGTTGGATAATGTGGCGCCAGAACCGGATCCTAAAGGAAATGCTCGCTATCGATGTTGCACGCGGTTTGATTCCGGAGGAGCATTTCAAAAAGGCAACATCGGCGTTTAGGAGTACGGCATGGAAGATATCGAGCATTTTTAGCGGAAAATACAGGGCGACAAGCCGTTACATACAGGCGATCGGTAAGCTTGGCCTCTCGTATTGGCATATTCAGAGGGCGACCGCGGCGCAGGGTAACACCGCCAGCTTCCAGCAGAACCCGATTTTGCGTGACGAGGTACTCAAGTGGAAGGAGCAGGTCTAGCCGGTTAGACAACATCGAACTCATTCGGGATAATCGAGGGAAATAACGATTATCCCTTTTTCTATGGATTTAAAACTTACTGAAGAACAGGAAATGGTGCGCAATTCCGTAAGGGAATTCGCCGAGAACGAGATTGCTCCGCTGGCCCGCGAGTACGACGAGGAGGAGAAGTTTCCAAAGGCGCAGCTCGAGGGTTTGGCCGAGATGGGTCTTTTGGGAATGATAATCCCGGAGGAGTACGGCGGCACGGGATTTGACTCGGTCTCCTATTCCCTCGCTCTCGAAGAGATCGCGCGGGCCGATGCGTCGGTCGCGGTCATTGTCGGCGTGACGAACTCGGTCTGTTGTTATCCAATCCTCTGCTTTGGCACCGAGGAGCAAAAGCAGAAGTTCCTGGTGCCCCTGGCGAAAGGGGAAGAGCTTGGCGCATTTTGTCTTTCCGAGCCTCACGCCGGGAGCGATGCAACAAACTTAAAAACGCGGGCGGTGCTCGACGGCGACGGGTACGTGATAAACGGCACCAAGTCGTGGGTCACCAACGGCGGCGAATCGAATACCCATATCGTGATCGCGGTTACTGGCGAAGATAAAGGAAAAAAAGAAGTTACGGCATTTATCGTAGAAAAGGAAAGGGAGGGGCTGGGCGTTTCATCGGTTGAACACAAACTCGGCCAGAGGGCCTCGAAAACAACCGAAATGAGCTTTGTCGACGTCAGGGTCCCAAAAGAGAATGTGCTGGGCGATCCTGGCCAGGGGCTTAAAGTAGCTTTTAACAGCCTTGATAATGGCCGGATCGGGATCGGTTCGCTGGCGGTCGGAATTGCACAAGCCGCTTACGAAGAGGCGCTTGCGTATTCGAAGGACCGAGTTGCGTTTGGGAAACCGATCTCCGAACACCAGGCCATAAAATTTAAACTCGCCGATATGGCGACGGAGATAGAGGCGGCAAGGCTTCTGACTCTCAAAGCGGCGGCGTCAAAAGATGCAGATCACAAGAAAACGGGCGTGCGGGCTTCTATGGCAAAGCTCTACGCATCGGAAATGGCCAATCGCGTCTGTGCGGAGGCAATACAGATCCATGGCGGAAACGGTTATTCACGTGAGTACAACGTCGAAAAATACTACCGTGACGCGAGAATCACCACGATTTACGAAGGCACGAGCGAAATTCAGAAGATTGTTATTTCCCGGGGGATTTTGAAGGGATAGTGCAAGGCTATGGACCATCGAACGTTCTCTGATTGTAGTTTGAAACAGGAGAACCGCTGATGTATAAAATTTTGTCTTTCTTAAGCGCTCTTTCAATTGGACTTAGCCTTGCTTTTGTCGTGAACGGAACGGTGTCGGTCATCAGTGGTGAACACCAAGCAGTGACCAGCGCAGTCAATCCTGCGGCTGCCTGTGACGCTTCACGGCCCGTGGATGAAGGCGTTTCGGTTGATCTGACGAGGATAGTCACGGATGGACAGGGAAGCCGGGCTGAGTTTCTGATTTCGAATAATGGTTGCATGCCGGTCAAATACTGGGGGTACGCCAAGAATTCTCCGCTTCACAGGATCAAGATCGATGGAGAGGAAGAACAGCAGTTTTGGTGTGGAACCGGTCTCGAAGAATTCGAGTTGTATCCCGGCGAGGCGCTTTCAGTTTCACTTCCCGCGAATTTGTTTACAAACACAGGGAAAAACGGATCCAACTATTCAGTCGGATTTATGTCATCGTGGTCCAATGAATTCCGGTTACCCGAAGTTCGTTGAATGATCAGGCAAGCAAGAACAAAAATATTAAAGGAAAGATGATGCCGACCGCGCACAGCTTCCAGCCCCTCTGCCGAAATCCCTTGTCTCCTTTTCGAACAAACATTCCCGTAAACGCGATCGTGAGCATGGCCAAACCAAATATGTCCGAATACCAGATCCATGCGTAATTGGTGTCGATGTGGAGCTGGCGAAACTGCGCCAGAACCTGTGTCCTGATGTAGGATTCTCGCTCGCCCTGACCGGTTTTCAAGTCTATCGAAAACTGGTCGTTGGATAGTCGACCTGAATCTTTTCGCCTCTAACACGAAACCCGCGCGGTTTCACTTCGATTCCCAAAGCCTTGGATATCGCGGCGATATATTCGTCATTGACCGCATCTTTATCCACCGGAGGGGTTACCGTGGCTGCCGTTGATTCGCAGGTGTATTCGGCCGGATTTCGATCCTTCCGGGGGTTTAAGAATACGCCTTAGAATTCAAATGCAATGATCAATCCGACATGGAAAGAAGCAAGGTCCCGTTGGATCGCCCGGGGATTAATTTTCATAAAGTCATCCATCCAAAAAAGCAGGTAAAAACCGCCCTTTCACTCAGCTTTCGCCACTTTAGTAGGCCCTCGCAAACACGACACGTTTGGCCGATTCTTTACCGGAATACACGCATTTTCCGGCCATTTCGATTGAATTCAAAGGAATCAAACGAATCGTCGCCTTTGTTTCTTGTTTTATTTTTTCTTCGGTTTCGTCAGTGCCGTCCCAGTGCGCCAAAACAAAACCGCCCTGCTCGATCCGAGCCTTGAACGCATCCCAGGTATCGACTGAAAAAGTATTCGCTTCGCGGAAACTCAATGCGCGGTCATAAAGATTCTGTTGGATCTCCGCCAACAGCGATTCGATATGCCCAACAATGCCGTCAAAGGGTAAAGTTTGCTTCGAAAGCTCGTCGCGGCGGGCGAGTTCGATGGTCCCGTTCTCGAGATCGCGCAACCCGATCGCCATCCGGACAGGAACCCCTTTTAGTTCGTATTCGGCAAATTTATAGCCCGGCTTGTACTTATCATCGTCGTCGTATTTGTACGGGATTCCCTTTGCCTTCAGCTCGGCGAGAAGAGGTTCGACCTTCTCGTTTATCTTCGCCAGGTCTTCGTCTGTCCTGAAAATCGGGACGATAACCACTTGAATCGGCGCCAGTTTTGGCGGCAAAACGAGTCCTTTGTCATCCGAATGCGCCATTATCAGCGCCCCTATGAGCCGGGTCGAAACACCCCAACTCGTTGCCCACGGGTAGTCGAGCTCGTTTTCCTTGTTTACAAACTTAACGTCGAAAGACCTCGCAAAATTTTGGCCCAGGAAATGCGAAGTCCCGGCTTGCAGCGCCTTGCCGTCCTGCATCAATGCCTCGATGCAGTATGTGTCGATAGCGCCGGCAAAACGCTCGCTGGCCGTTTTGACGCCCTGCAGAACCGGTACCGCCATCCATTGTTCGACAAATTCCGCATATACGCCCAGCATTTTCCCCGTTTCTTCAAGCGCTTCCGCCTCGGTCTCGTGCGCGGTATGGCCTTCCTGCCACAAGAATTCGGAAGTTCGCAAAAACAGACGAGTTCGCATCTCCCAACGGACCACATTCGACCACTGGTTTATCAGCACCGGCAGATCGCGCCATGACTGGATCCAGTTTTTGTAGGAATGCCAGATTACCGCCTCGGACGTCGGACGGACCACGAGCGGTTCCTCAAGCCTCGAATTCTCGTCCACAATCAAGCCTTTTCCATCCGGGTTCGATTTGAGCCGGTAATGGGTTACAACTGCGCATTCCTTCGCAAAGCCCTCGGCGTGTTGTTCCTCGAGCTCGAGAAACGATTTGGGCACGAAAAGAGGGAAGTATGCATTCTGATGCCCTGTCTCCTTGAACATGTCGTCGAGGGCCTTCTGCATCTTTTCCCAAATGGCGAAACCGTAGGGCTTTATCACCATGCATCCGCGAACCGGCGAATGCTCGGCAAGGTCCGCACGTTTCACTATTTCGTTGTACCACTCGGAATAGTTGTCTTCTCTTGTCGGAATCGATTTACTCATATATTTATTCTCCGTCGTGGACGGCCCGGAGTTAAGAAAGGAATGATAAAGGAATTGCCTCCGTTTAACAAAAACAAAGGGGCTTCGCGTCGCTACCCGGCCCTGCCGCATCCACCGTCTGGAGCCTCCGGCCGGGTCGAAGCGCCGGTCTCGAACGGGTCCGGTACGATCGCAGTCGTTATCGCATGAGATCGAATTCGAAGTATGGTAAATTACTACAATGGGTGAGTTTAAGTTGGATTTTGCCGATACCGAAACCGCGTTTGCAGACAAGACCGATGCCGAGCTGCGCGAAAAATACCGGATATTCCGGTTGATGAATTCCCCGATCCTGAATGGCATCGGCACAAAATCGGCGCAATTCGCACTCTCGATCGGACTACCCGTCGAATGGCTGATCAAGAGCACCATTTTCGAACAGTTTTGCGGGGGCGAGACGATCAGCGAGTGTCAGCCTACCATCGACCGCCTCGGCCACTCAAATATCGGGACGATTCTGGATTACTCGGTCGAGGGGAAGTCGGCCGAGGCAGACTTTGAAAATGCAAAGGAAGAGACGATCCTTAACCTGGAGCGGGCGAAAAACGACGACGACATTCCCTTCGCCGTATTCAAGGTAACCGGAATCGCTCCGCTCGGTACGCTTGAGAAAATCTCAAGCGGTGCGCCGCTAAAAGAATCCAACAAGGTTAAGTGGGCGAGCACGCAAAGACGTGTTCGTGAAATCTGTACTTTTGCGGGAGAGATCGACCAGGAGGTCTTTATCGATGCCGAGGAATCCTGGATTCAGAATGCTATCGATCAGCTGGCGACCGAGATGATGTCGGAATTCAACCGGGAGCGCCCGCTGATCTATAATACCGCTCAGCTATACCGGACCGACCGCCTCCAATTTCTTAAGGACTCACACGAAAAAGCGAAAGCGGAGGGTTACATCTACGCGATCAAGCTGGTCCGGGGCGCCTACATGGAAAAGGAGCGGGAGCGTGCCGAAGAATATGGATATCCTTCCCCGATTCATCCAGATAAGGGCTCGACTGACAAGGACTTCGATGACGCGGTCGTCTATTG
>JAOTWT010000208.1 GCA_029862725.1 Acidobacteriota bacterium
ATTATTATGAAAATACTATTGCTTAGCCTCATCACGCTTCTTTCGGCTAGTATCGTTTTCGCTCAGGAAAAAGGAATAGATACTCAAACCAAAACGATCAAAAAGGAAGCAGGTCCCACAAATCGCGGCGAAAGCGTATCAAGGGGGTTTGACTGGGGTGCCGGAAAGACCAAGGTGCGAAAGAAGTATGACAACCCGTACCGGCTTCCTTCGCGTCGCGACATCCTGATCAAAACCGTCTCCGACATTCTGGTCGACGAGAAGTTTTTGATCGATGAATCCGCGTCCCGCTTTGACGAGGGCCTTCTTGTGACACAGCCTAAGATTTTTGCCCGCGGGCCGATTCTTACAAAGAATGAACTCCATCGTTATGCTGTCGTCCCGGCAACCAACCAGGTGTGGACGAGCGGCCGTTACACCCTGATGATTGATATTCGTTCGATCGACGGGATCAACAACGACGTTTCGGTTGTTGCCACTATCGAGGGGCGGTCTGAGAACGGTATCTTCTCAGAGTGGTCAACACTCGAGAGCTCGGGGACCGCGGAAGACGAATTTCTTCAGAAGCTCATTGAGTATGTCGGCGGGGATACGTCTTCAGACGAAAGAAAACCCTGATAGTAAGCGATAATGAAGCTCTTCTTTTTCTTATTTGCTGTTTTTGGATTTGCCTCATTCGGTGGGGCGGTCCCGCTGCACGCCCAAATCGATGAGCAGTGCCCTCATATCAAGCAGTTGCTGACGCGGCAAGAGAGAAGCTTGAGTTCCATGGACGGAGTCCGCGAACAGCTTGTAAACCTCTGCATCAAAGAAAATAAGGAAGATTTTGAAAAACTCGTTCTTCGTACCGAAGAAATAGCAAAGCTGACGAACGAGATAAAAACGTCCTACGACGAAAATCGTTCACTTTCCGATGACGACCGCGAAAAGCTTGAGCGTGTTGAGGGGCTTGTAAAAAAAGTCAGAAGCGACCTCAAGGCCTCGGACGATGACGAGGAAGAGTCCCTGCCCGAAAACGCAAACGATGCGGTAACCGCATTGCAGAAATCCGCCACTGACCTTTTGGAGGAAATAAAGAAGACGACCAGGCACACGGTTTCTCTCGTGGCCATCAAATCTTCCAGCACGGTTATGAAGATCGTCAAGTTTTTGCGTTTTGGCAATTGAGAATCCGGAGCTTTCATTTGTTTAATTCGCTTTTCAAGACACAATTAATCACATTTCTAGCGATTGCGCTTGCTCCTTCAACGGTCTATGTGGCCCAGGAGACTGGCACAGAAGAAATCTCCGTCGACGCTTCGATCGTTGTTCTCAACGCCGTCGTTACCAATAGTGACGGCGATTTCAGGAAGGACCTTGGAAAATCTGATTTTTTGCTCTACGAAGACGGCGTCAGGCAGACGATTGATTTTGTTGAACCGGTTTCGGCTCCCTTCGCCGCGGTGATTCTCTTGGATGTTTCGGGGAGCATGGAGCAACGCGTCAGCCTCGCACGTTCGGCTGCTATCCGATTTCTTAGCGGTTTGCGCGCCGACGATCAGGTCTGCATCTACAGCTTTAACAGAAAAGTCGAACTTGTGCAGGACTTCTCCAACAGCCGGGACCTCAAATCGCGCGTATTCGATCTCGAGGCCGGAGGTGCAACCTCCCTTAACGATGCAGTATACCTGGCGGCTACAGTTCTCAAGAAAAGAAACGAAAACCGGAGGGCTATCATTGTCCTGTCCGACGGTGCGGACAACATGAGCGGAAGGTCTTCGTCAAAGGCATTGAAGGAGGCCCAGTCCGCAAACGCCACCGTCTACACAGTAGATATGTCGCCGATCCAATCGTCACAAACGGGCAGGAGACAAAACCGTGCTGTTCTTAAGAATTTTGCAAAGAAGACGGGCGGCCTGTTTGTCTCGACCCCGGGCGGCGTCGAGTTGAGGATGGCGTTTGCCTCAATCGTCGCGGAGCTGGGAGTCCAGTATACAATTGGGTATCAGTCGACAAACCAGACCGAGAACGGTAAATGGCGCGACATTGAATTGAAAAGTGTAACGGAGAGCCTGAACATAAGGACCCGTGAGGGATACTTTGCACGCAAACGTTAAACCCTGCCAGTCCTACATTATCGTGCGGTTTCTTTGCTTGTCCTTGTAACGGGCCTCGGCATACTCGATTAGCGAATCCAGTACCTGTTCGAATTCAAGTCCGGAACCCGCCCACATCTTCGGGAATCCCGAGGCCTCGGTAAGACCCGGAATGGTGTTTATTTCGTTGACGATCAAAGCGCCCGTATCGTTCCTCAGGAAAAAGTCGATTCTGGCGAAACCGGCGGCATCCACAGCTTTATACGCCTCGACCGCCATTTTTTGTATCTTTTCCGTAAGTTCCCTTGAAACAAGCGCCGGTACCACGAACTCGTTGTTCCCCGTAGCGGAGTACTTTTCGGTGTAATCCAAAAACTTCTTGCTTTCGTCATGTACTACATATTCACCGGGAAGGCTTGCAGTCGGCTCGTCGTTTCCGATCACGGCGCATTCGATTTCGCGCATATCGAGATGTTCTTCGACAATAATCTTGCGGTCATATTTGCAGGCGAGATCGATCCCCCGGCGAAGCGACGCGCCGTCCTTCGCCATCGTTACGCCTACTGAGGATCCCAGGTTCGCGGGTTTAACAAAGCAAGGGTAACCGAGCTTAGTTTCAACCTGGCTGATCACAAGGTTATTGTTGCTTTCCCATTCGCTCCTCAAAAACCATACATATTCGCACTGCGGGAGCTCGGAATCTCGAAACAGGGTCTTCATCACCACCTTGTCCATCCCGCACGAGGAAGCCAGAACACCGCAGCCGACGTACGGGAGTCCGGACATCTCGAAAAGACCCTGAATCGTGCCGTCCTCTCCGAAGGTCCCGTGAAGAACAGGAAACAAGAGATCGAGTTCGACCTCTTTGTTCGGTTCACCGATATAGGTCAACCCGCGGTAACGGGTGTCGCCGACGATCGCGATACTGCCGCGCGGATATGCTTCGACATCGGCCCCTATCGACTCTCTTGCCGATTCCGGCAAAAAGGCCAGGGAGTCAGCCGGATCGCGCCATGTCCCTTCGCGGTCAATCGCGATCGGAACCACGTCGTACCGCTCCCTGGAAAGCTTTTCGATCACGACGGCAGCCGAGCGTATGGAGATTTCATGTTCGCCGGAACGACCGCCAAAAACCACACCGATTTTCTTCTTACTCATATGTTTTTACAGAACGACATTTCCAAAAGCAGACAGGATAAGCTCGCAGGCAAGCATTGCCGTTACATTTCCCTCATCGAGAATGGGATTCACCTCGACGATCTCGAACGAGCGCATTTGGCCCGTTTCGTGTATTGTTTCCAAAGCAAGATGGGCTTCCCGATAGGTGATGCCGCCCCGCACAAGGGTGCCCGAACCGGGAGCGAATCTGGGATCAATAGCATCGACATCAAAGGTCACGGCAAACCCGCCCGGCGCCCTGGACGCTATTTCGATCGCACCCTCTACGCATCTGCGCATTCCAAACCGGTCAATATCGCTCATCGTAAAAAACTGATCGCGCAAGCCCATACTGTAAATCAGCTCCTTCTCCCCGAAATCGAGGTCGCGGGCGCCAACGTGCGCGACAAATTCCCTTTTGACCTTAGGTGAAAATCCTCCGAGACCGACCAACTTCTCATCGCCCATTCCAAGAATCGTTGAAAGAGGCATTCCGTGCGTATTTCCGCTGGGCGAAGTCTCCGGAGTGTTCATATCTGCATGGGCGTCAAACCAGATCAGTCCGACTTCTTCGTCTTTGTCACGGAAAAACTTCGAGATTCCGGAAAAACTTCCCGCCGCAATCGAATGGTCGCCACCCAGTATGACGGGTATCTCACCGGATTCAAGGACGGCGATTACCGCATTCGAGATCGAGATGCTCGACCTGTAAAATTCTTCGAAATACCTGGGATTCTCGTTCTCAGGTGCAACACGCGCCGGGACAGATATCTCCGCGTCCCCGTGATCATTCACTTCGTAACCTAGTGTTTCAAGGTGCTCGAGGATTCGCATTCCGCGAATTTCCGTATTTCGAAGGGCGGAAGTGCCGAGGTCACTGCCTATGATCCCTGCTCCAAACCCCAGGGGGGCACCGATAATGCCCACCTTCTTCCCGTTTCCCGGCTTAAAACGTCTATGTTCACTCATCTCGACAGATCACTCTTCTCCAAAACCACTCTCGAACAAACGCAAAACCGTAGTAAACGCGGATTCTTCATCCGGCCCTTCGGCCGAGAGACGAAGCGTCTTGCCTCGCCAAGCCGCAAGCGTCAATACACTCAAAATCGACTTGGCATTGACAGTCAAGGATCCGTCTTCATTCGTAATCAGGATACGGCTTTCAAATCGCTCAGCAGTCTTGACCAGTTTGGCCGCCGCCCGCGCGTGAAGACCGAGCCGGTTAATGATAACAATCTTACCTTCGAGCATCTTTATGGCTTTTCTTCGGCATAAGAAGGTCGCCAGCCCTGTAGATCGATTCCTTTCCCTGCGCTTCGACGGCCGACGCCATTTCTTCCAGAGATACCTCGCCGCTTTGAGAGGCAAGCTTGATTACCATCGGAAGATTGACACCCGTAACTACCTCGACCTCGCCTTCTTTTATAAACATTGCCGAGATATTCGTCGGCGTACCCCCGAACATGTCCGTCAGTAAAAGCACTCCCTTGCCGTCAGAAACCGACTCGATCGAGCGTTCGACCTCATCGCTTGCGGCCTCGACATCATCATGCCAGCCTATCGAAACTGCCTTGATGTGAGGCAAATCACCGACCACCTGCTCAGCGGCCGAATGTAGTTCGTTCGCCAGCCTTCCGTGTGAGACGATCACACCTCCGATCTTCTTCATATCATTTCCCCGTTACTTACCCTGTAATCTCATTTCTGAATATCCCGGTGCACTACAGACACGTCGAAATTCAAGTCTTCCAGCGCATCCACGAGCGCATTGGCAACGCGCACGGATCTGTGTCGCCCGCCCGTGCAGCCGACACCGATCGTCAGATAAGACTTGCCTTCCCGTTTGTATAATGGGAGCAAATAAGCCAGGAGGTCAATGAATCGGGTGATTGTCTCATTCACTTCATCCTGGCTGTCCAAATAGGCGATTATTTTCGGGTCGGTTCCCGGCAGCTCTTTAAGGCCTTTTTCAAAATACGGATTCGGTAAGTGGCGGACGTCGAACAGCAAGTCGGCATCGCGCGGCGCGCCGTGCTTATGCCCAAAACTCATCACTTGTACCTGTAGCGGGACTCCGTCGACACGATCGCTGAATTTCTCAATGAGGCTGCGCCGCAGCGTATGCACGGTATGATCCGAAGTATCGATAATGAGGTCGGCGCGTCGCCTGACCTCCTTCAGCGCCTTGCGTTCAGCCTGAATGGCCTTCAAAAGCCCCTTGCCCTCGTCCGCCGGATGCGGCCTTCTCGTTTCGCTAAACCGCTGTTGCAGCACCCTGTCGGACGCTTCAAAAAACAACACAAACGGATCGAGATGCTTCTTCTCGAGTTTTTTCAACTCCGAAGCGAACTCGGATAAAAAGTGCCGCTCCCGGATGTTTATAACAAGTGTCGCTTTTTCAATCGCCGTCTTGCCTTCAGGATCGGGGCGCAGAAGTCTGGCAAATGTCGACAGCATTGTCACCGGCAAATTATCGACGCAAAAGTAATCCAGATCCTCAAAAGCGTTGGTTGCTGATGACATACCGGATCCGCTCAGGCCGGTAATGATTACAAAATTTGTGTGATGCCGGAGATCATCTGGAGACTTCATTAATCTAAATTTTGCCCGCCTTGCTTGTTGCGCACCGAATTCCCTTCAAATGATATTCGAAGCTGTCCCGCTGTGGCAGAATTCCCAAACCGATTCTTCGACACTGTCAGCGGTTCCTTCCAGTCGCCGTTTTCGCGTCGCCGCCACCGGCAACCGGCGCATCGCAATTCCGAGTGATCCGGGAATGTCATAATCGAAAAATGAAATGCGATCGACGCAAAAATCGTTCAGCCGGAAAC
>JAOTWT010000209.1 GCA_029862725.1 Acidobacteriota bacterium
CGATGGAAATCAGCAACAACGGTATCGAGCAAACCGAAGCCTTTTATATTGCCGATGGGGGACTGACCCACGCATCGTCACTTATCAACAGGGTAAAGAAAGGCGACTACAGTTTGATCCTGACCGCCGGAGCGAATCCCACCCCAGGAACAGGAGATGAATTAAGCGTGCCGCCGGTGCCGGGATTGTGGCCCGCCAGTGAGAATATTGCCGCGGGAGACGCTACGGGGGGCGGTATTCTCCTCGGAACCGGAAGGTATTACGTTTCGGTTCGAAACGACACCGCGCCGGGCGAAACCGCAACAGTCGATTTAAACGGAATTTTGATCGTGACATCAACCGGGGTTGGCCGTGACGGAGCGACCGCAACGGTTGAGGCGGTAATAAAGAGTGATGCGCTCGTGGTGCCCGGGCTATTGTCAAACGGTGACGCGAAATTTACAAACCAGCTTCAAGTTTTAGGACCTTACGGCATCATTCAGATAAACGGAAATCCAAATTTCACGGGTCTTGGGAAGAACGCTTGTGCGGAAAAGCGGTTTGAAATCATGGGGCCGCTTATACCCCTACCTGATCTAAGGGTCAACTCCCTGTGCAACGTAATTCCGGTCGTGGGAACAACCCTTTTGTTCAATCAACCGCGTGCGATTCCCCCGATAATAGACATTCCAAAGATCAAGACCGAATATAAACCGCTGGCCAGTTGGGTGTTCAAAGACGACGGATTTATCTACCCCCAGACCAACGGCGTGGAAAGAGCGTTTCCACTCTCGGCGTTTGAATTGACTAGCATTGGGCTTCACGAATGGAGTTACAAAGCTAGCGCGAAGGAGTGGAATCATAAGATAAATACACGCTTGCCGGACGGTAATTACTACTTTTTAGACACAAATGTAGCTATGTCCAAAGGGGGCGACAACATCAACCCGCCGTTGGTTTCGATTTTTGCCGAAGGTTCAATTACGCTGAACAATCAGATCTCTCTGCAGCCGTTTCAACCGGGGTATGCGCTTGTATCGGGAAACGATATCTCGATGTCAAGTAAATACAGTAATCTCGCGAATCCCGGTTTGTTCTATGCTTATGGTCAGATCCAGTTTTCAAACTCCACCTATGTTGTGGGCGGGATGGTCGCCGCAGATTTTTACCGTGAGGATGGAACGATCGGTCCCGACGCAAACGATCCCGGGGGTCAGAATCTTGTCGCGAGGGCAAACGGCGCAATGCAGGTTACGGGTGACACGACGATCATATCGTCCAATTTCGGAACAGTGATCGGTTCGGCGGTTGAAAGCTGGCGCGAAGTGCGTCGATAAAAGTGACGAGCCATTGAAAATCTGTCGGGAGGCCAGCGTGGCCGAGTATTGATGTTTAAAAATTGCGCCGTGCTTTAGCGCGGCGTTTTCAGTTGCAAAGTAACAAAGGCTTTAGCCAAATTAAACTGCCAGGACAGCCCAATCAGGGCTACACATCCATGCGTTTCGGACTGAAAACGGATAATGGAAGTCAGGATAGTTTAAAGTTGCGCCTTTAGGCGCGATATTTTCGATTGAAGGTTGAAGATTGGGGATATCCCGGGGTTCGCATGAATTAATGTGAATTTTTCGGTGGACTCGTCACCGAAGCCGACGAATTGAATCGCCCCGGGGTCGTATGCCCCCTACCTGTTTTATCGTCGCTTTTAGCGACACGTCTATTCAATCATCAGTTCTCAGTCAACAACAAACTCCCTGATCTTTTCAACCGCCCTTTCCAGATTTTCCATCGAGTTAGCGTATGACAAACGAATGAAGCCTTCGGCGCCGAAGCCCGCGCCGTCGGTCGTCACGACCGCCGACTTCTCTAAAAGCGCCTGGCCGAAATCATCCGACGTCTTATATCGCTCGCCTAGATGCGGGCGGACATCAATAAACGCATAGAATGCGCCCTCGGGTAAAGCGCAGCTGATCCCTTCAATTTCGTTGAGCGCGGGTACGAACCAGTCGCGGCGTTTCTTGTATTCGTCCAGCATCGCTCCGACTTCCGCAAACGACTCCTCGTCGTTTTGCATCGCTTTGGCACAAGCGTACTGTACAAACGATGTCGGATGCGTGGCCGAATGGCTTTGCAGTTTTACCATCTGCTTTGTCCATGCTTCGTTTGTGATGGTGTAGCCAATGCGCCAGCCTGTCATCGCGTAAGTCTTTGAGAAAGAACCGGATACGCAGATAAAATCGAGATATTCCGGCGGCAGCGAGGCGGCCGTAAAGACCTCCGAGGGAGGGTATACAAAAAGCAGATAGCACTCGTCGGTGATCACATAAACGCCGTTTTCGCCGCATAGATCGAAGATCTTTCTCATCTCGTCGCTCGGGACCACGCGTCCGGAGGGATTGCTCGGGGAGTTTATGATCAGGAGTTTTGTCTTCTGGGTGATCGCTTCCCTGACCTGTTCGGAAGTCAGCACGAAATCCGTTTCCTCCGTTTCGATAAATACATTCGTCCCGCCGCAGAAATTGACCAGCTCGGGGAAGGTTACCCAGTAGGGTTTTGGAAGAAGCACCTCGTCGCCCTCGTTGACGAGCGCGGCAACCGCATTAAAGAGTCCCTGCTTTCCGCCGCAGCTGGCGGCGATCTGCGCGGGCGTAATCGATGCGCCGTACTGGCGTCCATAATGATCGGCGATCGAGTCCTTGAATATCGTCAGACCGGCGCTCGGTGTGTACTTTGTAAATCCTTTTTCAAGCCCCTCGATCGCATAGTTTTTGATGAACTGCGGGGTGTCAAAATCGGGTTCGCCGACCGTCAGGTCGATCACATCGACACCCTTTTCCCGAAGGCGAGTTGCGGCAAGCGCGGCCTTCAGCGTCGAAGACCCTTTCATGTTGAGAGTGCGGGTGGAAAATGAAATCGGATTTGTCATAAATCGTTTTTGCGTTTGTGCTTTCAAATGTTCGTCTCCTCAAGAAACTCGATCCGGTTGTTAAAAGGATCGCGAATATCGAATCGTTTCAAGCCCGGCACTCCTTTTCCATCTTTGACATTTACTCCTCCCGATTCGAACCGTGTCCGCCAATCCTCGAGCTTGTCGACCAAAAACGCCAGATGTTCTTTAGAATCAGGTGTTTTCGGTGTTGGGTCGACGCCAATGTGAATCTGAAGGCCTTCGATCTCGACCCAAAATCCGCCACGCTTCAGAACATTTTCGGGTTTCGGAATTTCGCGCAGACCAAGCAGGCCACAATAAAATTCGAGTGCCTCGGCCTCGCTCCCGACGGGAATTGTGATCTGTACGTGATGTAAGCGGAGCAGCTTCATCTGCCGTTCTTAGCCCGCAGCCGTTGCTCGACCAGTTCGGGCACAAGCCCGTCTACGCGGCCGCCGAGCAGAAAGACCTGCTTTAGCAACCTCGACGAAACGTATGAGTATTCTTCCGCAGCCATCAAGAATACGGTTTCGATCGAGGGTTCGAGCTTGCGGTTCATGAGCGCCATACGGAGTTCGTACTCGTAGTCCGAAACAGCCCGGATTCCGCGCAGGATCGCGTAGGAGTCCTTGCTCTTCACATAATCGACGAGCAGGCCCTCGAAGCTTTCGACGATCAGGCGGCAACCCTTGTTATCAAAACTCCCAAGGACTTCCTCGATCATCGCGCATCGCTCTTCCGGCGAAAACATAGGATTCTTTTCCGGGTTGTTGAGGACCGCGATAATGATTTCGTCAAACAACGGCAGACTCCTCTCAATAATATCGAGGTGGCCCATCGTCAACGGGTCGAAAGAACCTGGAAAAACTGCACGCTTCATAAGTCAGTTATCAACTATCAATTACCATTTATCAAATCGGGTCCTTGGCGTTTGTTTCAGTCTAACGGCTCTCGATAATTGATCGATGATAATTGATAGTTAAACTAGAATTTCGTATCCAAAAGCTTCTGTGCATCCTTTTTCGATTCCGCATGCTCAGCTTGAAAATCCGGGTGTGTCTTCATATTCAGGACATACTCGAGGTGTTTTCTGGCTTCGGCCTTTTGACCCGCCGCAAGATAGGCCTCGCCGATGTGCAGATGAGTATATGAATTTTCGTTATCGGTTTCGAGTGCCTTCCTGAAATACCCGATCGCCTTTTCGACGCTCCCGCCGGCCATTCCGCGGGTGCCCATTTCGACCTGCCCGAGCGCATCGTAAGCGCTCGCGCCCTGGTAACGAGGATCAATTTCAATTACCTTTTCCATCGACTCCCTTATCTTGCCGGTCGAAATGACTCCCACCGTCACAGGGCTTCTCTTGGACTGCTCACCGAGAATCGCGGCAAACCAAAAATGACCCTCCGGGCGGTCCGGTTTCAAACGACGGGCAATGCGCGCAGCCGAAATTCCCGTTGAAAGTATCTTTTCAGCTTCGGTGTCGTCGATCTCTTTCCTGCTTCCAACGAAATAGCTGTAACGGGCGAAGGTCCATTCCACCGTAAAGTCCCTTTTTTCGGGGTCACGCGCGGCTGCAAGAGTCTTCAAAGCCTTACGCGCATTCTCGAGTTCGATTCGTTTAGCAAACAGCGCAGCGCTTTTTTCCAACGCTTCGGATGCTGCAGGTTTCGCAGCTGCTGGCTCTGCCTCAGCGACGGACTGCGGGCCGCAGCCCGTAAACACGAGAGCGAACGCGAATAACAGGACGATAAGCACTAAAATTTTCATAACCGTCTTTGAATTGTAACAATTTGGCAATTTATTCCCAATTGCCGCAGTGACACTTGCTTTACACCGCCAAAAATGCGAAATTCGGTAATATCCGATTATCAAATGCAAAATGTAATTACATTGTGACTATTACCAAATGGCTGAGAAAACAAAAACTGCCAGTTTTTACGACCTCGAAGGCACGCTTGTAAGCACTAATCTCGTGCATACGCTGAATTTTTACGCCCGGCGACAGCAGGGTCTTTTTTCGACGATCAAGAAGAGCGTTGCGACGGTTGCGAAGCTTCCTGTTTTTGGCGTGACTGAATTATACAGCCGAAACGTCTTTAATGAATACTTTTTTCAAAGTTACAAAGGAGAATCTGAAGACAGACTCCGCTTTTTCGCCGAGGAGTTGTTCGACACCGTCCTCAAACCCGCCATATTTGAAGGGACACCGGACCTGATCGCGAAGTCAAAAAAGCTTGGACACCAACAGATTGTCGTGACGGGCGCACTGGATTTTTCCGTGGCGCCGCTTCTTAGTTATCTGGGAATTGAAACATTTGCGGCCAATCGCCTTGAGTTTGTAAACGGCTACGCGACCGGCCGCCTCCTCCCGCCCGTAATGGCGTCGGCGACAAAAGCAACGTGGATACGGACTTACGCTGAGGAGAACGACATCAATCTGTCCGATTCGTATGCGTATTCGGACAGCATATCCGATCTTCCGATGTTATCGATCGTCGGTCACCCGGTTGCCGTTAGCCCAGACTTTCGTTTGAAGCAGACCGCGCTTCAACATGATTGGGCGGTGCTAAATCTTAAGTAACATCTATAACTGAAAATGAATAGCCATATTTACAAACTAGCCGTAAGTCTTGTGATCGTTACCTTTATCACCGGATGTGTAACGGCGCAAAAAGCTATTCCAAAAGAGCATGAAGCGAAGCTGCAAACGTCTGAGGTTGAGCGCTTGATCGCTGATTTGAAGTTTCTTTCGTCTGAAGACCTCAAAGGCCGGGAGACCGGCACGCCGGGAAATCGGACCGCAAGGGAATACATCATAAAACGGTTTAAGGAATCCGGTGTGCAGCACGCATCGGCTGAAAGATCCTTCATTCAACCCTTTAGATTTGTTACGGAAACGAAAGAAGAGATTGCGGGCGCGAATGTGGTCGGTGTTATCAAGGGAAGAAATGAATCAGGTGGTTCGATCGTGATATCAGCGCATTACGATCATCTCGGTGTGCGTGAGGGCCAGATTTATAACGGCACCGATGACAATGCATCCGGAACAGCGGCTCTAATTGCATTCGCCGACTATTTTAATAAAAACAAACCCGTACACGATCTCATTTTTGTGGCATTTGATGCTGAAGAAAAGGGACACAGCGGA
>JAOTWT010000210.1 GCA_029862725.1 Acidobacteriota bacterium
GCTGGATGAGAGCCTCCCACCGTCTCTCATTCTCCTTGATCTTATGCTTCCCGGAATGAGTGGAATCGAACTTTGCAGGCGTCTCCGTCGAGAACCCCAGACCGAACAAATTCCGATCATCATGCTGACCGCGAAAGTCGCTGAGTCGGACAAGATCGAAGGACTCGATATAGGAGCCGATGATTACATTACCAAACCCTTTTCGGTGAGAGAGGTTGTGGCCAGGGTGAGGGCCGTCTTAAGACGATCTGGCCGCGACGAGATTGAAAAATATGAAGATGAGCGGCTGGCCGTCGATTTTAAGGAGATGCGCACGTTCTGCGATGAGAATGAAATAAAACTAACGAGGAAAGAATTCGCGCTGCTCACACATTTGTCCCAGAATGCCGGCAGGGTCGCGACACGCCAGAGCCTTCTTGATAACGTTTGGGGATACAGCTATTTTGGTGATACGAGGACACTGGATGTTCATATCCGCAGGCTTCGCCAAAAATTGGGCGATTGCGGCGATTGCATTGAAACCATCGTCGGCGTGGGCTATCGCTTTGTGGGTTATAAGACGGCTGAATAAATTTCTCATCTCTGCAAGTTTTGTTTAACGAGCACCAAATCGAAGAAGAACCGAGATTCCGGCTATCCGACATATTTCGGACAATGCGCGAAGGAATCCTGATTATGTCGGATGTCATGCGGATTTCGGCCTCGAACGCGGCGGCTGAAGAAGCATTTGCGCGTCCGGGGATCGAACTCGAAGGAAAACGTCTTAGCGAAGTACTGCGAGATTTCCCTTTGCATGCCGCATTCGAGAAGGCGATAAAAGACCGTCAGACTTCCGAGGTAAGAGTTGAGATTGTCGGTGGGGAGCGGCGAATTTACGACGTAATGGTTTCGCCGCTCGGGTTAAGCGAGAAATACGCGGCCATCGGCGTGTTTTATGAAGTCACAAGGGTCGAACGGCTCGAGCGGGTCCGGCAGGAGTTTTTGTCAAATATTTCGCATGAGCTCCGGACGCCATTGACCTCTATCCTTGCTTTTGTCGAGACCCTTGAGGAAGGAGCAATTGAGGACGAAGAGAATAGCCGACGTTTCCTCGGCGTAATCAAAAAGAACGCTCAACGGATGCATGTCCTTATTGACGATATTTCAGAACTCTCTTCGATAGAAGCGGGAAACGTAGAGGTCAAGATTGGAAAGGTCGATGCGCGTAAGATGGCGGTGGAGCTGATTGCGAGTCTTTCGGCCCTCGCGGTGGGTCATTCTGTTGATCTGTCAACCGATATTGCCGAGAATACATTCATCGAGGCCGATTCCTTAAGATTTCAGCAGATGCTCTCGAATCTCGTCGAGAACGCGATCAAGTTCAACCGCCGCGGCGGAAGCGTCAAGATATCGTGCTCGGTCGAAAGCGATCAGTATGTAGTGTCAGTTTCCGACACCGGGGAAGGAATTTCGAACGAGCACGCACACCGGATTTTCGAAAGATTCTACCGGATTGATAAGGCCCGCTCGCGTGAAGTCGGAGGCACGGGTCTGGGTCTCGCGATTGTAAAACACCTGGCCCGCCTCCACGGCGGGGAGGTTTCCGTTTCATCGAAACCCGGCAGCGGCTCGACTTTCTCCGTATTCTTGCCAAAACATTGATTTACAACAGTTTCACCCAATTAAATATTCAGTCGGAAAGCAAACTGTGCTATAATCAATTCATCCAAAAATCTGGAGAAAGGCGGATTGTAACAAAGGGCATTCGTTCTGAAGCCTGTTGGTAAATCGTTTAATGGAGGACTGCATGGAACTTAGCGTAGGACAAAAGGTTGCTTACCCGAATCAAGGTGTTTGCATGATCGAAGATATCGAAAAGAAAGAGATCGCAGGAAACGACATGAAGTTTTATTCGCTTCGCGTTCTCAGTGATAACTCGACGATTTTTGTGCCTATGGCGAATGCCGAAGCAGTCGGTTTGAGACCGATCATCGGCAATAAGCAGTACAAGAGTCTCCTGAATCACTTGAAGAAAGATTTCGAAACCGTATCGGACGACTGGAAAATCCGTTCGCGAGAATTTAACGATAAGCTGCAATCGGGCGACATTTTTGAAGCGGCCGACGTATTAAAGAAACTTACCTTTTTGAGCAGTGAAAAGAAGCTGTCTTTCAGGGAGCAGAGCCTTCTCGAAAAGGCGAAGTTTTTGATCGTTTCAGAATTGCGGAATGCCAACTTCGGGAATGAAAAGAAATTGGAGCAAAAGATTGACGAACTGGTTGAAAACGCCTGCAATTGCCACGATATCGACGCGGAAGGCGACGCGGCTGAAATCAGCCACTAGAGATCGGTTAATTTCAAAATAAGATTACTGCGCCGGACGAGGGTTCGGCGCGGTTTTTTTTTTGTGAGTGTATCCTGGAGCAATAAAAGCGATGCAGGGCTTTTAATCTCTCGTGTATTTGGCTCGAACGACGGTCTTGATGTTTCCCCTCACATTGAAGTCGCCGGTTATCTTGAGCTTCAGAGGGTCGCAGGCGGCAATGAATTCATCACGAATAAGGTTGATCACGTGTTCGTGAAAAATCTTTACGTTGCGGAACGAGTTTATGAAGAGTTTGAGGCTCTTTAGCTCCACACACCGTTTATGAGGCATGTATCGGAGCCTGATCGTCGCGAAATCGGGAAAATCCGAGAACGGACAAATGGCGGTAAATTCGGGAATCTCGAAATCGATCCAGATCTTCTTCCCGGGAAATTCATATTCAAAGGTATCGAGCGGACAGAGTTCCATCTCTTCTCGCGGTGTTGATCGGATATCGAGTTCCTGTGTGTTTGCGGGTCCTACGCCCGTTTCGTTTGACATAACAACTAATCTTACCAATAAATGGGCCGTAGTTCCCTATTCATCCCGCAGGCGATCAAACTTCGGGTTTTTGACAGTCAGCAACAGAAGGGCCGCAACCGTTGAGATCACCGCGCTCATTACAAATGCGGTACCGGCACTGAATTGATACCACACGAATCCGAAGAGAAGGGAAGCCGGAAAGACGGCGATGCCAAAAGCGAGATTATACAGACCGTATGCGGTACCACGTTTGTCCTCCGGCACCAGATCGGCAACAAGCGCTTTTTCGACACCTTCCGTCATTCCAAAGAAAACACCGTAAAGCAGGAACAGCGCCAGTACCGGCCAGGTGCCGCTAACGAAGGCGAATCCAAGATATACGAGTGCATATAGTATCCAGCCGCCAAAGATGATCCTTCGCCGTCCGAGGCGGTCCGAAAGGTCCCCGAATACAAGCGAACTCAAGACTTTCGAGAGATGAAGGGCCATCCATAGCAGCGGTAGGAACGACAGTGAAACACCGGCATCCTGGGCGCGCAGCAGCAGAAACGCATCGGTCGAGTTAGAAAGAGTGAAAACAACCAGAATCAGCAGGAATCGCTTAAAATTGGAATCAAAGCCTTTGAGCGAGAATTTTGCCCGCTCCGCTTGTTCGATGCGTTTCGGCTTTTCTTCCTTTACAAAAAAGACGACGACAAAAAGACCGAGTACCACCGGGAGCGCGGCAAAAAGAAAGACCTGCCTGTATTCATCGGCGGTGGGAGTAATGTGGTCTGCGGAAAGATAATAGAGGAGTATAAACGCGATCATCGGGCCGACAACCGCACCCAGATGATCGGCGGCACGGTTAAATCCAAACGCAAGGCCGCGATCCGTTTCGGAAACGCTTTCGGCAAGCAGCGCGTCACGCGGGGCCACCCGTATTCCTTTACCGACCCTGTCTCCCACCCGCACAATCAGGACATGCTGCCATGTTGTTGCAAATGCCAACAGGGGCCGCAGGATACTGGCGAGCGAGTACCCCGCAAAAACAGGCAATTTTCGATTTCCGAATTTGTCGCTGAGATGGCCTGAGAATAGTTTGAGAAGGCTTGCGACCGACTCGGCAAAGCCCTCGATCAGGCCGATCACAAAAGGGGTCGCTCCCATCGTGAGGGCAAGGAAGGTCGGGAGGAGAGGATAGATTATCTCGCTGGATGTGTCGTTAAGAAAACTGACAGCACTCAATGCGAAAACGTTACCAGTCAGCTTTCGGTAACGCCCGAAAAAGCGCTTGATGCTAAACGACATTGGGTTCGTTACGCGCTATAGCGTCTCCGTGGGAAGGTCCAAACTTCTCTCGCTGCCGTTGACTGACCACAAGGCCGCGCCGCCGACGAGAGCTAAAGTTATCAGCACCAGGACGATTAAAGCCCTGATAGCCATCTTGACCGTTTTCTTGAGTACACGGAACACCACGTAGGCGATAAAGAGCACCACGAAGACAAAAATAATTGCTGCTAGTTCCATAATGCTTTAATTTTCCCGCTCCTGCCTGACTCGTTCGATGAGTTCGATATCTTCCTCCGTAAGCTTGGAAGATTCGGCCGGAACCGCATAGC
The DNA here is from genome assembly GCA_029862725.1 of Acidobacteriota bacterium. Lineage (GTDB taxonomy): Bacteria > Acidobacteriota > Blastocatellia > Pyrinomonadales > Pyrinomonadaceae > Aridibacter. The sequence continues at coordinate 4,429 of JAOTWT010000210.1, forward strand.
CCCCTTCGGCCCAAACGCCGAAATCAAGCAGTTTGCAACGCTCCGAGCAAAAGGGTCTGAATTCGTTACCCTCGTACTTATTCCGAATACCACAATTGGGACATTTGACCATTAACATAATCCGATGCCCCCGAGATTAGCACAATTCAATCTGCACGTTAAAGCTGCATTCCGGCGAATAAATAGTTTGAAAGTTTTGAGAACAGGTGTAATTATTAGTTTTAGCGGTCGGGCGCGCCGCCCGAAAGAACAAACGGCTCCCGGCGGACGTAGTAATAACAGTTTGCTCTTAAGGATTCAAATATGGCTGATTACAAAGAAAGATTCGAAAAATGGCAGAAACAGGCAAAGGACCGTTTTGAGGAAATCGACGAGCAGCTGGGGCTGTCCGACACCCTTGAAGAAGGCGTAAAAATAGCAAGAGAAACGGCTGTCCGCGGCACGGAATCGATCAAGGAAGGCGTTGGCAAGATCAAGAGCGAAGCTGAAAAGACACCGATTGGCAAAAAAGCCGTCGAAATTGCCGAAGATACGATTGATACCGCCGAGAAGACCGCGAAAAAGGCCTGGGTAGCAACCGAACCGGTCAGAGAGGCCGCCGATCATGCCGGCGAGGCTGCCGGGGATGTATTTGAATCCGCGGCAAAGAACGCCGGCGATGTTGCCAAAACAGCCAGCGAAAAGGCGGGGGAGGTGATCGAAACAGCGGGGAAAAAGGCCGGTGAAGTCCTTGGCGAAACGCGAAAAGGCATCGAGTCGACAACAAAGTCATTTGCCAAGGCCCTGGGGTTGGGCGTCTCCTGGACGAGGACTATCGATTCCGCATTTAGAACATTAAGCACGACCGCAACGTGGGTCCAGGAAAAGCCGATGCAGGCTGTCGCTACGGGTGCCTCAGTAGCCGTCGGCACCGGTTTGGGAGTAGTCTTTACGGGGTTAAGCTCGCACTGGTTCTTTAACTCCGCAATTCCGGCTGCGACGGTTAAATTTGCGGCAACAAGGTTTGACGAGCATTTGAAGGCGCAGGCCGAGCTTTCCGAAAAAGGGGATCTGACCGCTGCCGAAGCCGATCGTCTGAAATTCGAGAGCGATATTACGAAGTATGTTGGCGCGCCTCTGTTGGGTGCGTTTTCGTTCGCTTCGGGGGCGGTGATGATGACCAATGTGATCAACCCGAAGACAATAACTGGAGCGCCGCTCGATTGGCTTCTGCGCGGAAATCCAATCCTCGAGGGTGCCTGGTTTTTTGGAAACGGTATTGTATGTTTCAAGACCGGATACGATTTCTTTATGATCTCGCTTTCTGACAACAGCGATGTTCAAACAATGGTCAAGAACGTAAAGGGACTGCTTCCCGTCGGGGGCGAAGCCTGAATACTTAACTGAGCTGAATCGGGAAGGGAACGAAACATAAGACAAAAATTATCAAGGTGAGGATCGCTACGGCGATCCTTTTCTTGTCTAGCGGCACGTTTGTAATCGGCTCGGGATGACGAATTCTCATCATTACGCCCAGGACCACTGCGAACAAAAATCCGCTTGGGCTGTTGTAAAGATACAAACCGAGGACCGAAAGCGCAGACATCAGCACGAACGCGATTCTTCCGGTGTT
>JAOTWT010000211.1 GCA_029862725.1 Acidobacteriota bacterium
TGAGTCGCCCGTTGTCAGCTGGCTCTTTTGGCTGCGTGGGCTGCCTTCCTCGAATCTGACTCTATCGGATATCAGTGAACTAAAATTCAAGATCATTGGGGAAGAAAAGGAGAAAGAGGTGGTTTTTGGACTCATCGGCGAGTTTTGGAGCCCACGCGGAAGTCTTCAGGATTTCGATCCGGGTAAATTCAAAGAGTTCGACACAATCGGTTTTGCGAAATGCGCCTGGAGTTTTTCACTTGAGCCGACTGATAGCGGCACAAAATTAACCACCGAGACACGGGTACAGGTTCTCGGCAAAACGAGCCGCGAACATTTTGATATTTATTGGGCGTTTGTAAGGCCGTTTAGCGGCTGGACGCGGAAAGAGATATTGGCGACTGTGAAGCGGAAAAGCGAGTAGTGCTGATCTCTGACCCCGCTTGAATTTGCAGGGGTTTCAGAAGTTCTGTAAATGCGCGGACGAATCGAATAAAACCGATTCGTCCGCTTTTTATGGCTAGCGAATCCCGGCGATCGGCAAATCGGTTGATAATCCGAATTGATTAACTGCTGAACTGCCGTTGGAAAACAGCTGGTGCCATTCACCGTTGCGGTACACGCCGTGCTCGATTCTTCCGTCGCCGTTGTAGTCGGCCGGAACAGGGACGTCATTTGAAATTCCAAATTGGATCGCCCGGAATTCATTATCGGCGCTATCAAGTGAATACCAGGCCCCGGTTGACGGCCTGTATACTGCGGTTGCGATTGCAGTCGCCCGCTACACGGGCTTGGAGGAATTGGCTCGTCACCCGTAGCTTGGCCTTTGGGCCTTCGCTACGGGCTACAACCCTTCACCATCTACGATGGCTAAGACGAATTCATACAAAGGAATTCGGCTGGGGTCAAAGCACAAAAATATCGCTGTAAGCGTATGATCACTAACATGTTACAGCGCTTCAAAGAGCAAACATATCTCTTTCTGGATTGGCATTAACTCCCATCTTGAGTGCCTCAAGTCCGGGTATTGCTCTTAATGAAAGCTCTGCTTCAATGCTGAATCAACAAAATCCTTAGGAAGTGATAGAATAATGAATGGCTATTCATTCATTACACTAATAGAGGAAGATTATGAAAGATGCAGTAATCGTTTCGTCGGTAAGAACGGCAGTTGGGAAAGCGCCGAAAGGCACATTGAGAAACACAAGACCGGACGATCTCGGCGCGACCGCCATCAAGGGGGCTGTTGATCGCGTCGAAGGATTGGAAGGCCTGATGATCGACGATGTCATCATGGGCTGTGCGTTTCCGGAAGCCGAACAGGGGATGAATGTGGCCAGGACGGCAGCGATCGAGGCGGGGCTGCCGGTCGAAGTTTCGGCGATGACGGTAAACCGTTATTGCTCGTCGGGTTTGCAGACAATCGCTTTGGCGGCGGACCGAATCAGAACCGGCGGCGCCGATGTGATCGTCGCGGGCGGCCTCGAAACGATGTCGATGATACCCATGGGCGGGAACGTCTTCCGGCCGAATCCAAAGATCGTCGATACTTATCCAGACTACTATCTGAACATGGGTTTGACAGCCGAGGCGCTCGCCAAAAAGTATGAAATTTCGCGCGAAGAGCAGGACGCATTCGCCGTGTCGTCTCACGAAAAGGCGGCTGCTGCGATCGACGCCGGAAACTTCAAAGAAGAGATCGTGCCGCACAAGGTTTATGTCGACGAAATGGATGAGAACGGCCGCGCACGTCGTAAAGAGGTCGTTTTTGATACGGATGAGGGCGTCCGACGCGACACTTCGATGGAAGGGCTTTCAAAACTGAGACCCGTGTTTCACGCGCAAGGGAGCGTCACGGCAGGAACATCTTCGCAGATGTCTGACGGCGCTGCTGCCTCGGTCGTGATGTCGGCGGAAAAGGCCGAAGAGATGGGGCTTAAACCGGTAGCACGTTTTGTTTCCTATGCGACCGCCGGTTGTCTGCCGGAGGAAATGGGCGTCGGGCCGGTCTACGCGATCCCGAAGGCGCTCAAGCTCGCCGGTTTAACGCTTGATGACATTGATGTAATCGAGTTAAACGAGGCATTTGCGGCGCAGGGGCTCTCCGTCATTAAACTCCTTGAAATGAACCCGTCAAAGATCAACGTCAACGGCGGTGCGATAGCCCTCGGCCATCCTCTTGGATGCACAGGGGCGAAACTGACGGCGACGATTCTTCAGGAGATGAAGCGCCGCGAGGCGCGCTACGGGATGGTCACGATGTGTGTCGGCGGCGGAATGGGCGCGGCGGGTATTTTCGAACTGATTTAGGATGGTTTTCACCGCAGAGGACGCAAAGGACGCTGAGAACAAAAAATCCGGTTACCAAATTCTTAAACGGGACACGATTCTTTGATAGCCCCCGTTCTCGCTAATTCCTAACCATTTTCACCTCTGCGCCCACTGCGGTCTCTGCGGTGAAAAACTTTTGTTCTTGCTGAATGAGCATTCATTCAGTTATTATTATAAATACGAGATTATATAAGGACGAAAACGGAAAAATGGAAGCACAAACCGAAAGAGAATACACAAAAGGCGGGGCATTTCTGATTGAGGAACGCGAGTCGGACAGCATCTTCACACCCGAGGATTTTACAGAAGAGCACCGCATGATCGACGAAACTTCAAAAGAATTTGTTGACAACGAGGTCGTGCCGCAGCTTGAAGCGATGGAAAACCACGAATGGGACGTTGCGCGTTCTTTGGTTGCAAAGGCAGGTGAACTTGGTCTGTTCGGCGCAAACATCCCGGAAGAATACGGAGGACTCGAGCTCGACCAGGTTACGGGCGTGATTATCGCTGAGAACATGGGCCGCGGGGGCGGTTTCGGAACCACATTCGGGGCTCATTCATCGATCGGTCTGCTTCCGATCCTCTATTTCGGCAGCGACGAATTAAAGAAGAAGTACATTCCGCGAATCGTTTCGGGGGAAAAAGTCTCGGCATATTGTCTTTCGGAAGCGGGCTCCGGTTCGGATGCTTTGGGCGCCAAGTGCAGCGCCAAACTGACCGACGATGGTGAGCACTATGTTCTCAACGGCGAAAAGATGTGGATTTCGAACGGTGGCTTTTCCGATTTATTTATCGTCTTTGCGAAAGTCGACGGTGAGAAAAAGAAATTTTCGGCGTTCGTTGTGGAAAAAAGCGAGAATTGCAGGCCGGGTAATGAAGAGCACAAGATGGGTATCAAGTCCTCTTCGACGACTCCCCTGATTCTTTCCGATGCGAAGGTGCCGGTTGGCAATCTGATCGGCGAGGTGGGCGACGGCGCCAAGATCGCCTTCAACATTTTGAACGTCGGCCGTTTCAAGCTCGGTGCATCAGTTACCGGCGGTGCAAAGCTTGCGATCGAACACGCGGTCAAATACGCCAACGAACGCGAACAGTTCAAGACAAAGATCTCTCAATTTGGCGCGATCAAGCACAAGCTCGCGGAAATGGCGATTAAGACCTGGGTCGCAGAATCCATCACTTACCGGACGGTGGGTATGATCGATGTCCTGATCGGCGACGGAGCGGACGGCGCGAAAAAGCTGCGCTCGATCGAAGAATATGCGGTCGAGAGTTCTATTAACAAGGTCTTTTGTTCCGAGGCGCTGGACTACGTGGTCGATGAGATGGTCCAGATCTACGGCGGTTATGGATATTCGGCGGAGTACCCGGCGGAAAAGGCTTACCGGGATTCGCGTATCAACCGGATCTTTGAAGGCACCAACGAGATCAACCGGATGTTGATCCCGGGAATGTTGCTCAAGCGCGCGATGAAAGGGGAACTCGGCCTTTTGCAGGCTGCGACCGCTCTTCAGGAAGAGATCCTGACACCTCAGATGTCGTTTGATGAAGACACGGGACTCCTCGCTGCTGAATCAAAGCTCGCTGCAAACGCCAAAAAGGTCGCGCTGATGGTGCTTGGGAGTGCCGCGCAGAAGTTCATGGCCGATATCAAAGACCAACAGGAAGTCCTGATCGGATGTGCGGATGTGATCATGCAGGCTTATGCAATGGAAACCGCAGTTCTGCGGGCCAAGAAAATGGCGGATCGGGATGGCGAGGAAGCGGCGTCGAAGTATATTGACGCGGCGGCCGTATTTTGTAATGACGCGACGCAAAGGGTCGAGGCAACAGCGAAGAACACACTCGCCGGTTTTGCCGAGGGCGATGAGCTTCGAATGATGCTTGCTGCTTTGAAGAGATTTACAAAGAACAACAACCCCGTAAACACGATTGCCGCACGGCAGCGAATCGCAGATGGTTTGATCGAGGCGAATACTTATAACTTTTAAGGATTCAGGATTCTGGATCCAGGATTCACGAGGGACGAGGTAAGAGTAAGAAGGAGAGCGCGACGGCAAAGGCAGTCGCGCTTTTTCTATTTCCATCGCTTCCCCTGCAGGTCGGTCCGGCAGGAGTACAAGGATTGCGGCCAGAAAAGTGACAAAAACTACAAAGACGCCTGTTGGCTTGTCTAACAGGTGTTTGAGATTGAACCGCCGCAACATATGTCGAGGGGATCTCAAACGACTTCGTTAATACCGTCTGGTCGTTCAATCTGCTTCAACGCCCACACGAGGCGGTCGGGGTCGTACTGTCGCTTCCACCCGGCGTCTTGCATTCTCGCAATTCCTAATCAATTATTCTGATCATGAGCAAACAGACACTTACGCCGGTAGAAGGCGTTCCGACTCAGATTGGCTTTTATCTTGCAGGGATGGAGGAGGTCCGTGAACAGTTGCGCGACGCCGTCGCAGAAATCACGAGCGATCAGCTACACGCGAAGCTGAGACCCGATACACATTCAATTGCCCAATTGATCCTGCATTGCGGCGAAGCAGAATGGTGGTGGATCCAATGCGTTGTCGCCGGCCGCGAAATTGACGAGGAATTGAAGTCGACCTCCTTTTGGGACGTTCTCGAGGAAGGTAATGAGCCATCGAGCGCGATGTCCGCGATAACGGTAGTTGGAGAAATCGACCGGATCAGATCCCTGACACGCGAGTTGCTGAGCGGTTTTCAGGATGAGGACCTCGATAGATACTTCGAAAGGGAACTGCCGACGCGGAAAATTGACAAGAGTCTGCGTTGGATACTTCATCATCTGATCGATCATGAGGCCCAGCACAAGGGGCAGATATTGATGTTGAAACGGCTGCTTTCCGGGGAAAGTCGTGAATCGTGAATCGTGATTCGTTAATCGTGAAATCGTGAAATCGTGAATCGTGAATCGTGAACTCGTTAATCGTGAGTCGTGAGTAGCCGTGGCATTGCGGTGAGCACCGCTTAACTCCAAGCAGCAATAGGGGGATTACGGTAGCATCAAAGGATTTAAGCGATTGACCATTCACGATTAACGATTCACGATTGACGAACAACGATCCATAAGAACATGAACCTCGCCCTGATCGGTTTTATCCTTTACCTGATCGCACTCATCGTGATCGGGGTTTACTCCGCCAGGTCTTCCTCAGAAGGCGTCGATTCGTATTTCCTCGGCGGCAGATCTCTTAACAAGTGGGTCGTGGCGCTTTCGGCGGTCGCTTCGGGCAGAAGCGCATGGCTACTAATAGGTTTTGTCGGGATCGCCTACGCGAAGGGTATAGCGGCGTTTTGGGCGGCCGCCGGGTATATCACGGTCGAATGCCTGATGTTTTTCTTTTATGCCCCGCGGCTGCGCAGGTTTACCGAGGAGAACGACTGCATTACGATACCTGATTTTTTTGCGGCGAGATTCGGAGACGAATCGGGTCTACTGCGGACGCTTCTGGTAGCGGTCATAGCGGTGTTTATGGTCGCCTATGTTTCGGCGCAGTTCGTCGCGGGCGGCAAGGCTTTCTTCAGCAGCTTTGGCATCGGGCAAAACACGGGCGTCGTGCTGACCGCCGCGATCGTTTTGGCTTATACGGTTCTCGGCGGGTTCCTGGCGGTAAGTAAAACAGATGTCCTGCAGGCGATCTGCATGCTTCTGGCGCTCGTCATACTCCCGGTCATTGCTATCGCAAACTTTGGCG
>JAOTWT010000212.1 GCA_029862725.1 Acidobacteriota bacterium
TATCAGCGGTTTCGATCTTATCCGACAATCCGCCGGCCGCCGCGACCGCCCTTCCGACCGTCAATCCTTCGCTCATCGAGATTCGTCCCGGCCTCGGAACGTTTCCGATCACATAAACCGGAAGCGCGCTTTTAACAATCAGGAAATCTCCGTAGCGAATGGCAAAATTCGGATCAAATTTACCGCTCAGGATATCTCCGATCTTGATTTCGCGGAATTCTGTTTCGGGTCCGGCCACTGAATTAGCTGCGCTTTTCCCGGTTGCCGGTCCTTCACCGGGCAATCCGACGCATGCTGCAGCGGGCTGTCGCCGGATCTCGATTCTTCCTTCAGCGTTTTCCGAGAATCCGCCCGAAAACACTATCAGTTCTCTCAAAGTGACATCCTTAAGTAACTTAAATCGCTGAGGTTTGCGCACCGCTCCCGTCAATACGGCAAACGGCCGATTGGACCTGTCGAGTATATCTACTGTCACCTGTGGCGTATTTAGAAATTTGGAATAGCTGCGAGCGATTTCGAGGGCAACATCGCTTCCTTTCCGGCACAACGCGATGATCGGGCTCTCTGTGAAATTCAATCCTCCGAGTGTGCCTTCGGGTGTAACTTCTCCACGCCAGTCAAATTCGGTCGAGCCAACGACATCCACCTCGACCAAGTCTCCGAAATGAATCAGATCATTCAATTCGGAGAAACTGTCCGGACTTGAGTTCGCCGCATCGGTTTGAACCCTTGCGGCAATCTGCCCGTTCGCCAGTATCGCACCAAGGGCCAACAGCCACGCAATTTCAAAAACTTTACAAGTCCAATTCCGCATTCTTCATGGTTCGCCGGATCAGCCGTTAATTCTTCAGGACATTCGTTCACCGACTCTACGAGGAAGCGACCTTAGAATCCTCGGCCGCAGTTTCTTCAACTTCTTCGTCGGCTGCGTGCGGTTTCCTGGTCTTGCGTCTTGTGGGTCTGGAAGATACCGTGCCGGGTACCGCGAATCCTGTAAATTCCCAATTACACGCATCGCAAAGCAGATAATAGCGGCAAATCGCTTTCATATATATCGGCGTCTTCCGGTACCCGCGCCGAACACGAGAGCTGAAGCATTTTGGACAATTCTGGCTAATCATATGGAGAGCACGAAAACTCGATCTTTCAACTTCCGTTCAATTTCTGTATTTCAGACTTCACTTTCTCGGCTATCGCTTCCTTTTCCCTGTCCCGGAGGTACTCACGTGTCAATTGGTGGAGCACATCCCGATAGAGGCGAACCGCATGCTGATGGTTGCCCCGGAGTGCAGCACGCGATGCCTGATCCATCTTCTGCGATATCTTGATCGAAGATACGTATTCTTTGAGAGCCTCATGAGATTCCCGCAAATTCTTTTCACGCGGATAATATCCAAGCGCGATGCTGAGACACTCCCGGGCCGATTCTGCCTGATCGATCCGGTCGGCGTATGACATCCGGACGGCTTTCGAATCGATCGAAAGAAGGCCCGCTTGCTCCTTGGCCCATCTCATGAGGTGATGCTTGTGTAACTTCTTGACCTTGCCTCGACCCTTGCTAATGGGTCCGAAACGAGGCGAATTGATATGCGTACGGGCTATTTCCCGGCGAGTCTTCGCAAGATAGCGTTCACAAAGGTCAAATACCTCCCAGTGTGCTTCGGGCAAGTGTTTGAGTACACCAGCCGCTTCCGATTTCTCAAAAATCTGTGTCAGAAGATTCCTGTTCTCGACAATCGTCAACTTCTTGAGTCGCGGCTGAACCCTGACCGGCGAAATCCCGTCGAGGTTCAGGTCGAGCTGTCGTTGCGCTTCCAACTGGCGGTTTCTCGCCCTTTTGATCAATACTTCCCGTACGACAAATGCAGCGACGAGGAACAAGCTGGCGAGCATTCCCGCCGGTATAAATGGGGTCGACTCACCGGTTTCAATAAGTACGGCCCAAATTAGGAAAAACAGCGTTAGCGCCACCGCAAAGCTCAAAAAATAATAGCTTAAGCCCGGTATCCAAAACGGACTTTGGTTTTTCGCCCTTGGAGCCCAGTTCACTCTACGATCGCGGGTGTAAGAATTAGCCTTGTTTCCTATTCTCTTCAAGCTGTTCCTCGAAAGTGTGATCGAGACATCTGGGATTGAATACTACAACGGCTTACGATAACACGAGCAACGAATCAATTGAAAACCTATTGCGTAGCTCTCGTTCGCGGCGTATCGCATGGTTCAAAGAAAATCATGTGGTGCTTTAAAACTCATATGGGGTTCCGACTTCGAGAACCGAAAGGTTTTCGAATCCAAGTTCACAAATCTCTTTTTCCGTGATCTCCTTGTAGGCGGGTTTCAAATTAATCGCATAAACCGGGCAGTCAGGTCTTGTAAATAATTTTAGTTCCCGGCCCAGTGCTCCGGGTGTCAGATGGTGAGAAACCTCGGCCAGGTCCCTCAAGCGATTTGGAAAAGCACATTCCACAAACAATGCCGCAAGATCTTTAATCTCGTCGATTTCGGCCCAAAACTCGACCATTTCAGCCGTGTCTCCCGTAAGGGCGATGGTCACACCCGCGCGGGATATGACGAATCCATAGGACGGCACTTTGTGATTGACGGGTATTGCCTTGACGCGAATCCCGCCAACCTCGAATTCAAGTCCAGGGTCGAATGCGCGATATTCGAGGACGGGGCCAAACTCATTCTCGAGCTCGGCGAAATCGGGATAGATATTCCAGTTAAATATGTGCTCGCGCAACAATTCGATCACTTCTTCGGCAGCGTGAACCCTGACCGGGGTCTCCAGGTCGGAAAATAGATCATCGATAAAAAGAGGAAGCCCGGCGATATGGTCTATATGTGCGTGGGTCAGAATCACATCGCGGATATTTTCTTTTTGTTCTTTGCTGCATGCGAACGAGAGCGACCCGGCGTCGATCGCAACCTCATCGTCAACAACAAAACATGAGAGATGCTGTTTGTTGACGACTTTTCCGCCCTCGATTGTGCTTGGCAGCAGTTCTATCTTCATTCGTGTTACCTGGCGCAAGTTTGCGCGCGGCCGCCGTCGATCTCAAATGTACCACCCGTGATCCAGGAAGCGGAGTCCGAACTCAGGTAAAGAATAAGATCGGCGACTTCTTCGGGCTTCCCGACCCTGCCCAAGGGATGTGTACTCTTTGAGTGCTCTAAAAACTCGGCGTAGCGTTTGTCGTCCATGCCGCTTCGTTTGTGCAGATTCGAGACCACAACGCCCGGGTTAACAGCATTTACGCGAATTCCATACACAGCAAGTTCCAACGCTGCACACCTCGTCAACTGATCAATGCCGGCTTTGGATACGCAATAAGCCAGCAGATTTGGAAATGCACGGGGACCGGCGACACTCGAGACATTGACGACGGATCCTTTATGCTCCTTTAGGAACGGTACCGAACGCTGGGTTAGCAGGAATGCAGATCTGAGATTTATCCCCATCATCCTGTCCCAATCTTCGATACTCGTGGACTCGATCGACCCGCTCCCGATAATCCCCGCGGAATTGACAAGTATATCGATCCCTTCGAGCGCCTCAACAGACTCGCTCACCAACCTCTCGATCTGAGAGGTCTTGCGCAGATCGGCGAGATGCAAACGAATCGAACCCTTCATGCCGGAGCACTCGTCACGCAGAGACCCGAGGGCCGTTTCATTCCGGCCACAAGCAACAACCTGCGCCCCCTCGTCCGCAAATCGCTTCGCGGTCTGAAAACCAATGCCTGAGCTTGCGCCCGTAACGATGACCCGTTTTCCATTCATATCTGCTGACGTTGAAGACCAAGAATATTGCCAAAGCGGCGTTTTCAAGCGCCTATGATATATCTTCGCGTGGAACGCTCAAAACCTGAAACAAAAAAGACAGCCACGTCAATCGGCTGCCTTTCACGAATCGAACAACACTTTTTGATCAGGAGGATGCATTCTGAGGTCGTTTCGCGATAAAAGTCTCTATCGCCGTTTTCGTTTCCTCCCGTTTCCTCTTTTGGAATTCGTTCACCCATGTTGAGACGTTTGAAACAATCGTCTTTGCCGTTTCGGGTGATTTGGCAACGTCTTTCGGTGAGTCTTTTGAAAGGGACTCGACATCTTTCTTCTTAATTACTTTTATCTTTTTCACTTTCATATTTATGAATCCTTATTTATTTACAATTACTTGTATCAGAACGATCTGTAGTAGTTATCGGCAGCTCCGGAGTTTTTATTCCGCCTGTAATAAAAGTGTTTGTATCAATTAGACGGTTTCGGTCTTTATCTTTGCTTTACAAATCGCGGGAGTTTGCATATTGCAAAGCCCGGCTTAATAATTCGCGGAGTGCTAAAACTTATTACGGCCGTCCACCACAAAAAGTTCCCTCCGTTATTGAATGGTCCCGATTTTACGGTCTGTCCGAAGAACGATCCAAGCGCTATTCGCTTGCACAGCAGCTGGCATGTTAATTGCAATTGTCAACTTCATGAACCCTTCCGAAGCCGCGATTATTTACTTTTCAATTGGAGCCGCTGTCGGGGCTCATTATTTTTTTAAGGCCAACCGAATCGAGCGGCAGCGGCGCATGATCCGTGCAAAGGTGTTGTCCGTAACAATGCTTTGGCCGGGCTACGCCCTTTGGGTCACTCTCGGTCGATTCGAAAGAAGGTATCTAACTAATTTTTTCGCGTTCTCGCCCTTTTTGGATTCAAAAAACCATCTTGAACTCCGTATCGCACGAAAGAACCTGGAGTCCTTACTGGCCAAAGCATCCGAAACTGCGGGACTCTTTTCATGGCGCGAGACGTTGGACCGGTACACAAGTCTCTCGCTCGCCGCGGCGGACCCGTTTGAATCGCGGAGATTCGAAATCCTGCGGCATTCGCCAAACGCTATGCAGGAAACCCAGGTCATCTGCCTCAACAGACGCAACCGTGAGAGGCTCAAGCTGCATCGTAAAAATGCTTGCAACGAATTCATGAATTCGTTGGCCCGTTTGTTGACCATTTCGGAAAACCCCGGTAAAGCTGGAATCGCCGCAGTCGAATTTGCTAAACTTTTAAATGACGAAGAGGCCGCGAATAGAATCGAACAGTTAGTAGCGGATCTTAAGCAAACCCGCCGCTCGAGTCCCGTCAGAGAGTTAGAGAATCGGACATGGATACCTCAAGAACAGTAACAGAAAAAGCCGCAAGTGTCAGACGCGTGCACATTGCTGAGCGCGACGCTCTTCGCCGGCTCGAGTTATTGCGTATCGAAAACGAGGGTTTTGAAAAAAGCGGAGAGCAAGGATTACTGAGTAGTCTGAAGAACCAAAATGCCGGAACTTCCGCTGTCCTTAGTACCGAAACCGCGGTCGCTCAACTAGGCTTGCTGACCGGATCCATTCCAACCACTGCAATTTTCCTGAAACTCATTTTTGACGGCCCGGGCAATTCTGACCCGGCAGGGATAGTGGCCCTCACGTTGCTAATTTTGATTGCGATCGGCGCCACTTCCGCCGCCGGATACTTTTCGGGGAAACTGACCGGGAAGATACTGGCGGAACTGGAAACCGGGCCATGGGTGCCGATGGTGTTCTCCCTGCCTTTCATTGGAGCAACATGGGGACTCCTGTCGGGAGCCGCCGGGGGCTTCATCCTCCTTGGCGTCGGTTCAATTTTTGGCGGCGCCATCGGCGCAACGGTCGGTGCGGCCGTATTGACAGCTTTCGGCATTCTGCACCGCGCGATCAAAGACGGCGAGCAAATCGAACGAAACAGGTTTCTGCCCTTAGCATTCGGCATAACCGGGTCGGTTGCCGCCTTTATCCTCGGACTCTGATTCACTGCCCCTTCAACCCGAACAGTTTTTAATCAAGCGTTATTTTCAGGTTGACCCCGAACGCGTTCAGACGTTTTAGGGTGCTGCTCTTGTTGCGTTGAAACAAATAGAAAAACTCACCGG
>JAOTWT010000213.1 GCA_029862725.1 Acidobacteriota bacterium
AAACGTTTATGGAATCGAGCTCGGTGTCGGCGGCTATATTACGGTGATCGGAATGGCCGTTCTCGCGTCGATCGGAACTGCGGGAGTGCCGGGCGTAGGTTTGATCATGCTTGCAATGGTATTAACTCAGGTCCAACTTCCACTCGAAGGAATCGGGATCATCATGGGTGTCGACCGTTTGCTCGATATGTGCCGGACCGCAGTCAACATAACCGGTGACGCGATGGTTTCGACAGTTGTTGGCAAGAGCGAGGACAACATCGATGTCGATGTCTACAATGATCCCGAAGCCGGTGTTTTTGATGAGGACGAAGAAATCTATGTCGACGATGAAGTTGAGAAAGAGTTTCAAAAGATCGTGGACCGCAAGGAAGATGACTAACTTGCTTTATTAAGTTGGAAAGAGAGCTGTTCCGCAAGGGCAGCTCTTTTTTCCTTGTAAACCGTCCGCGTTATTCCTCTTGAATCCATAGAACGCGGAGCGTGCCTCGCGACAGAGGATACTCCCAGGGTCGAAATCCCTGCAGGTTTGAGGCCGGTCTTCATAACAACTGCAGATCAGTTCTTCGCCTCTTTCCGAATAACGCGATGCAGCGCCGGTGCGCTCTCATCTTCTTTCGGCGCATATAAAGCTCCCCCCGATCCCGTACGGTATGCATAACCTTTGCCGAGCATTTTTTCGGCGTTCACATCGTCCCTCGCGATCGGAATGAACTGCGGCATCGCTGCAAAGTAGATACAACACGCGCCGCACTTAACGCAATCAAAATCATCTGGATCAGGGCTCATGCCTTCTTTTCTATACTATTTCGCCTGTAGATCACAATTTTTTATGACACGGGTATCGAATGATGAACCGCCTCTAAAATCTGGACGAGGGTGGGGCATCAAAGGTCATCTATTCAGAAGGCAGATTCTGTTATAAAAGCGCGTCCGGCATCAGTGATAGAGCGAACCTCCGGTTGCGAACAAAATCGTTTCAGCTATGAAGATGCAGGACCTTGAAACTGGTGAAATCATTAGGAGAGAATTGGGCATGTCTGAAGAAATAAATCAGATCTCGGCGCGGCCTTTGCCAGCTCCGCGGCTCAGCGGTAGAAAAGTCCATTCGTAAAACATGAAATCAGGTGACTTAGTTCACCGCGGAGGCGCAGAATACGCTGAGGTAGCGCTGAGGAAGAAAAAACGGTCTCCGCGAATCTCAGCGATCCCTGCGCCTCGGCGGTATTTCTTATTACACCGCAAATTCGAACCGCGGAGCCGCAGAATGGGCTGAGGTAACGCGGAGGAATACTTGGCATTTAACTGATCTATTCTCGCGACCCTTTTGCGCGGACCCAATGATCAATGAATGGCTTTCAGCTCCGCTCGCACTCACCCGCGACGCGTGTAACTCATATACCAACCGGCGTCCCAGAGTTTCTTGTCAGCAGATCTCTCGCTTCTGACGTCGAACCCGTCCTTCGTCTTTGTGATGACGATCCTGAAATAGACAAGGTTCGACCGCAGCATCAACTGGTTTTCGAGAATCAGTTCGCCGTCGACAAAATCCCCTTCGTACAGCGTCAACACCCCATGCTCGGAGTGACCACCGACCCACTGGAGTTTGTCCGACATGTTGTTGTACGAGAACAGGCCCGTAAATTGGTACGGCCTCCCGTTCCTGGTACCGGTCAGGATCTCCTGGTAGACACAGTCTTCAAAAAGATGTGTGATCTTTGAAACCGCTTCGGACTTTTCCCATTTGCTTTGTGCCTTGTTGATCCGGAAGTTGCTCCTGACGTTCCATTCGCCGACCAGAAAACCAAGAGTCCTTGATTTATCCGTCGCACAGCCCAGGGCATCTTCCTGCGGCGACTGGGCAAGAAAGGAAGTAGCCAAAGCTGCGAGAACAATCGAGATGACTGCCAGGCGTTTCATGCGGGCAGTTTAGCATAGGGACCATGCGGCCAGTTCATTTTTTCAATACTTCTATCCGTTCCGCGAATAAAACAGGTAGGCATTCATCGCATTTCAAGTTATATTTACGCGATTTGTTGCAACGACACTTTTGGATCATGAAGGTAAATCAGTAATACTGTGCAAGGGAATAAAAAAGGTTCGTAGCGCTACAGGTCCGGGTCCCAAAAATTAATGGCGGAAAGCAAGAAATTCGGAACCTTTTCGGGGGTCTTTACACCATCGATACTGACCATTCTCGGTGTGATCCTATACATGAGAATGGGCTGGGTCGTCGGCAACGCCGGTCTAGTGGGGGCGATCGTCATCGTCGTCATTGCCCACGTCATCTCGGTATCAACCGGGCTAAGTGTTTCATCCATCGCTACCGATAAAAAGGTCGGCGCCGGAGGCATCTATTACATCCTCTCGCGGAGCATGGGAATACCGATCGGAGGCGCGATCGGTCTGGCACTCTACGTCGGCACGGCTTTCTCGATCGCCCTTTATTTGATCGGTTTCGCGGAAAGCTTCAACGGCTATTTCGGTCTCGACACCGGCATCAACGGCTTGAGAATTTCGGGTTCGGCGGGGCTCCTGGTCCTCACCGCGATCGCGCTGATCAGTACCTCGGTCGCACTCAAGACCCAGTTTTTTATACTCACAGCAATAATAATCTCGCTTATTTCGATTTTCATGGGCTCGGCCCAGTTCGCTCCCGCGGCGGTTGCTATGGTCCCGGCCGTGGATTCGGCGCCGCTGGAGATCGTCTTTGCCATCTTTTTCCCTGCGGTAACCGGTTTTACGGCCGGAACCGCGATGAGCGGAAATCTAAAGGACCCCAAGAAGTCGATCCCCATCGGTACAATAGGTGCAATCGTAGCCGGCTTCGCGGTCTATATCGGACTTGCCTTTTTTCTCGCCTATGTCGTCAATTCCGAAATGCTTCGAAACGACTACAACGTCCTTCTAAAGATCGCTTATTTTTCGCCCGCCGTTGTGGCTGGAATCTGGGGAGCCACTCTTTCTTCGGCGCTTGGCGGGATCCTCGGCGGCCCGAGGATCCTCCAGGCGATGTCGATAGACAAGATCACGCCGCGGATATTCGGAAGGGGAAGAGGAAAGGAAAACGAGCCGATCAACGCGCTGATCCTGGTCTTTATAATCGCACAGGCAGGAATCCTGATCGGCGAACTGGATGTCATCGCGCGGGTCGTTTCGATGTTCTACCTCGCCGCCTACGGCTTTATCAATATCTCGTTTTATCTCGAGAGCTGGGCCAACCCCGATTTTCAACCCTCGTTCAGGGTTAACCGGTGGATCGGATTGATCGGTTTTGTTGCCTGTTTCGGGGTCATGTTCAAACTGGATATGATCGCGATGTTTGCGTCTATCGTGGTCATCGTCGGGATCCACTTCTGGCTCCAGCGCAAACAAATCGAGTTGGAAGCCGGGAATGTCTGGAACAGCGTCTGGGAAAAAATCGTCGCCAAAGGGCTGAACAAACTGGAAACCAAGGAGACCAAGGGCGGGAAATGGAATCCCAATATCATCCTCTTCAGCGGCGAGAGCGAGCACCGGCCGTATCTGCTTGAGCTGAGTAAAACCATCTCGGGAAAGACCGGGATCGTGACCAATTTCAATCTCATCAAACGTGGGAATGGCGACACGACGATCACAAAGACCGAACAGACAATCAAAGATGAGACGTTCGAAGAGCTGGGAATATTCGGTCGAAAGATCGAAGTGGACGATATCTATGACGGCATCGAGAATGTAGCGACCACCTTCGGCTTTTCCGGGATCGACCCGAACACGGTCATGATGGGTTGGACCAAGTCCCCCGAGATCCTGCCCGAGTTCGCGAAGATGACCCAGAGCCTGATCAAGCTGGATTACAACATACTTTTCCTCGACTTCAATAAGAAAACAAAGTTCGGCAACAAACAGACCGTCGATATATGGCTTCAGAAAACCGACAGCAAGAATGCCGAGATGATGCTGAACATCGCAAGATTCATCGTCCAGTCACCATCCTGGTCCAAAGTCAAAATCCGCGTCTTGTTCGTAAACAACGAACCGACCGATAACCTCCTCATCAAGTCGGAGATTACGAAGCTGCTTGAGAGATTGCGCGTGAATGCGGACATCAAGGTCATTTCCAATAACGCGGAGAAAAAAGACCTTATCAAAATCCTGGAGCTTGAGTCACTGAACACGGATCTGGTCGTGATGGGTATACCGGAAGGCGAAGTCAAAGAACATATCGAGTTCGTGCAGCAGACCGATGAAGTCTTTAAGGTCATCGGGACGACGCTGCTTGTAAAAGCGTCGAACATGTTCAACCGCCTTGATTTTGATTTTTCATACGACCGGCTGCCAAATACGAGGGAAGAACTTAACCTTAAACCGCTCCCGCTGTCTGAAATCGGAGCAGTAAATGAATTGGTCAAGGATTTTGATGATCATCTTTCCGAGACGACCCGCGATCTTGTCCAAGGGACGCTTTCGAACATATCGTCGCTCTATATGCAGTTCGTCGAAGACGCCGAGCAAGAGATAGGTAATGCACTTGCCGCATGCAATCCGGGTGATGCGGCTGAGCGTATAGCCTCGCGGTTTAAAGCGTCTTTTAAAGCAATCATCCGCCGTTCCGATAATCTTACGAAAAACAAGCTGCCTTCGAGCAACGAGCTACTTGAAAAAGGCATATACGATTTTGTTTCTGCCAGAAACAGGTTTTTGGATCGTGCCGAAAAGATCGTCAAAATCGAATTACCCGACAGTTATCCTGGTAAATTCTCGGGCCGTAAATCAAAGATCTACTGGAGAAGTATCTTGTCTTACTATCTTCGGAAAAAGATTCTGACGAATACGCGTAACTCGTTGTATTATTTGGGAGTTAGAAACTTTTCTCTGGTTAACAAACTCGCGGCGCTGATCGCGCGCGAAACCCACCAGCTGATCGAGAATCTCGCAACCGGGACCCCCGACGCCTTGTCGATTTACGAAAAGAGTGTTTCCAAGGTATTTAAAGCACTGAAAGAAGAATGTGTAAGGCTCGATCACCAGGCGCTCATTTCGCTATCAACCTATGAAAGGGACACTTGTTCCGATCTGACTGCCGAGATCGATGACCCGGAGTTCAACAAAAGGATCAGAAAACTTCTCAGGAGACTCAACACCAAGGAAACGCTTCGAAACGAGTTGAACGTATCTCAGTTCGCCGGAAACTGGATTAGCAACCAGGAATCCGCTCACCGGCAGGCCGAAGCGGACTTTGATCTCTTGATTGCCGGACTTTCGATCTTTGGTGCGAATGAAAGAATCAAGAATTACATCAACAATACCGTAATCAAGTCACTGGAGAACAAGATCGACATACTGGCCGCAGCTGCCGAGTATGTCCGCTCCGACAGCGACGGGAAAAAAACGGCGGAACTCGACGCGAGGGAACTCGTAAAGCTCGCTGAGGGGATCGATTACATCAATTTCAGCAATATCCTCGATAGAGAAGAGGCCGATATTCTATCGATTTCCGGGTCGACACGGCAGTCGGTGGAGTTGATGAGCACAGGTTCGTTCAAGTCGATGCTCAAGAACCAGGATGAGGGCATAGAGAGCATAACCTTGGGCCTCGCCGACATCCAGGATTATTTGATTCAAGAGTCCTATCTCTCACCGCTTCAGGCGACCAAAAAAGATCTCGCTAAAATATCGAACGAAATTGCTGAGGAAATCTATTATTCAGCCACTCTGATTTCGCACGTCGTCGAAAACCCGGATGAGGGCGGAAAATCAAATGACTCCCGGGATATCGCCAAGGAAGTGCAGAGAAGGGTCGAGTCATGCAGGGAACGGCTGACTGCGGTCTCCGAATCGTTTTCGCACGAAATTACAACAAACCTGCAAAGCACCGTTGCCGCTCTTACGATCGGACATATTCTTGAGTCGTCTGATACTTATACAAAGAAGGT
>JAOTWT010000214.1 GCA_029862725.1 Acidobacteriota bacterium
GGAAGTCGGACGTTTCGGATGCCGTTTCTGCGCCCGAACCCAAGATGACGATCACGTTTTCCGCGTCCGGGGCGCCCGCATATCTGACCGGTTCGTATTCCCTCCCCGTCAGCTCACCGAATTTCCGCATCTCCTCACTCAAGATGCCCGGTACGGCGTCATAAAAAGGATTTACCGTTTCACGGGCCTGAAAATATACGTCCGGATTTTGCGCAGTTCCGCGCACAAACGGATTGTCAGGGTTCAAGGCCCTGCTCCTGTGTGCAAACACAAGTTCGTCGTCGATCATCGCGCGGATCTGTTCGTCGCTAAGCAGTTTGATCTTGTTTACTTCATGAGAAGTTCTGAATCCGTCAAAAAAATGAATGAACGGAATGCGCGACCGGAGAGTGGTTGCCTGCGCGATCAACGCCATGTCGTGCGCTGCCTGGACATTTGACGACGCGAGTAGCGCAAAACCGGTAGTACGGGCCGCCATTACATCCTGGTGATCGCCAAAAATCGACAATGCCTGCGCGGCCAGCGAACGGGCGGCTACGTGAAAGACCGCGGGGGTAAGTTCGCCGGCGATCTTGTACATGTTGGGCAGCATCAGCATCAGCCCTTGCGAGGCCGTGAAGGTGGTCGTGAGAGAACCCGTCTGAAGTGCCCCGTGCACGGTACCCGCAGCTCCGCCTTCGCTTTGCATTTCGATCACCTGCGGAACGTTGTTCCAGATGTTCGTAATACCGTTTGCCGACCACTCGTCGGCAAACTCAGCCATCGGCGAAGAGGGTGTGATTGGATAGATCGCACAGACCTCGTTGACGCGGTAGGCGACGTATGCTGCCGCCTCGTTTCCGTCGATCACCGCAAAATTTTCTCTATCGGGCTTCATTGCTGTCTCTTTCAGGTTCGGGAATCATATCGATCGCGTGACACGGGCACTGCTCGTAACAGACTTCGCAGCCTGTGCAGCGGTTATAATTGAATCTGTAACGCTTGCCTCGTCCAAGTTTGATGACCGCGTCTTCCGGGCATGCCGCCAAACAACCGTCACATTCGAAGCAGTTCCCGCAGGAAAGACAGCGTTGGGCCTCGTATCGCGCCTCCTCCTCGGTCAGGCCGGCAACGATCTCTTCAAACCCTGTCACCGCAACTTCCGGTTCGATACGGTCCTGCTGTCTTGCGTCTGCGCTCGTCCGGTACCAGACATGAAGCTGGTCTATCGTGACCGGCGGATTATTCGGACGCTTTTCGTAAGTCACCTGCTTCAGCCAGGCGTCGATAGTGCGGGCCGCTTTCTTTCCGTGGCCCGTCGCAACAGTCACGGTACGCTCACTCGGGACCATGTCGCCTCCGGCAAATATACCCGGATGGCCCGTCATCATCTGATTGTCGACCACAACCGTCCCGTCCCCCTTGAAGTCGATCCCGTCGATTCCCTTCAGAAATTCTGTTTCCGTTTCCTGGCCCAGCGCCAGGATCAGGGAGTCGGCCTCGAGGGTCTCAAAATCCCCGGTGGGGACCGGTCTGCCGTCTTCGATCTCCATGCGCTCGACAGTCACCGATGTCGATTCAAGATTTTTGATTGTTCTCAGCCAGTGGATCTTGATGCCTTCGGTCAGCGCTTCATCGGCTTCAAAATCGTGGGCGGGCATATGTTCGCGATCTCGTCGGTAGATGATCAGCGCCTCTTCGGCACCCAGGCGCTTGGCCGTTCTGGCGGCGTCCATGGCAGTGTTTCCGCCGCCATAGATCGCGACCCGGCGGCCGAGCCTCGGTTTTTTTCCGAGTTCGACTTCCTCCAGGAAACTGACGGCGTCGAGAATCTTGCCGGCATCCCTCGCCGGAATATGTGTCTTTTTCCCGATGTGGGCACCGATCGCGATAAACACCGCATCGAAATCGCCGTCTTTCTTTTCTGCAAGGATATCGGTGACCTTGTGATTCAAACGGATCCTGACCCCCATTTTCTCAATACGCTCGATTTCTGCATGAAGGATATTTCTCGGCAAACGGTAGGCTGGAATACCGAAATTCATCATTCCCCCGGCGACGGGTCCGGCCTCAAAAATCTCGGCATCATGCCCCAGACGAGTGAGGTGATAGGCCGCCGACAAACCGCTCGGACCGGCTCCAATGATCAGCACCCGATTCCCGCTTTTGCGCTTGATTTTGGGAAATGACCAACCTTCTTCGTTCGCCAGATCGCCGAGAAATCGTTCGATGGCATGAATGCTCACCGTTTCGTCAATTTGTCCGCGATTACAGGAAGTTTCGCAAGGGTGGTAGCAGACCCTTCCGTGTATTGCCGGCATCGGGTTATCTTCCGTGAGTTTCAGCCAGGCCTCGCGATGCCTACCGTCCTGTGCAAGCGCGAGCCATGCCTGAATATCCTCTCCGGCGGGACAGGCGTTGTTGCAAGGCGGGAAGAAATCTACGTAGACCGGGCGCTTGTGGCGCGCAGGGCCTGTACCGGCGGCGTGCTCACCTAAATCCGTTTTGTCAGTAAGATCTGTTTTTAGAAAAGCCATGATTCAACACATTGATCGCTACGCCCGATTCCAATAATCAAAGATTATCACTTAACGCGTTGTGTTGATGTGATCCTGAGCACTGTTTTGTTCTTGTTTGTCGAAGGCGGCGACCTCTATGACTGTCAGTATCGGGTGTGCCGTCGAGGCACAGGCATCCCGACGAATTCCAACGCATATTTGTCGAATGAGCCTCGAACCGGCTATTCCGGTTCTTCAACCTCACTTTCCGCCGATGTCGAAGAACCGCGGAAGAACCAAACCAGCCACAGGAAAATCCCGAAGATGATAGGCCGGAGTACATCGAGCCCTTCGCCTGCCGCAACGTGTGTGTAAGCTGCGCCGATCATGAGAATTGTCAGACCAATGATAGCGAGCCGGGTCAACCTCGGTATCAGAAGTCCGATCGCACCAGCAACTTCAGCGACGCCGATAAAAATTGCAAACCAAGACGGGTAGCCCCATTTTGCGAACATTTCTGTTGCGCCCCCACCGAGCTTCCCGGCACCTGCAAGCAGAAAGAGAATAGCCAAAAGGACGGCAAACACCCAACTCAAAACATAAAGAAGCTTTTTCATCACATTATCCCCCAACACCGATTTATGGTTAGTCTGCAAAATGATCCCAGAAGAATGGAAGGACCTCTGTTATCATCCTCCCGTTTCTTCCCGGCAAACGGTTTCTGTGGTCGCCATTGTATTCCTCAAAGACATGCGGTATCCCGTTGTTGGTTAGTTCACTCGAAAAACGACGCGAGACATATGGAATAAACAGGAATTCATCCTCATAGCCGGAATCGAACCGGTAACCCTTGAGTTTTAGCAGGTTTGACCGGTATTTCTTTACCACGTTTATCGGCGAAACCGCCTGCCATTTGGTATAAGCGGGTTCCGAAGGCCGCAATTCGCCGTTGTAAAGTTCAAAGGGAAAGTCGCAGTAGAAAGGCGGTTTGTCCGGATTGGGTGAAAATGCCTGGGCAACGGTTACCGTCGCGGCAGGATAAAAATCGCCCTTTTGCGCTCGCTCTCCCAACTCCTGAAACGATTTAGCCGTCAGCACGGTCTTAAATGCGGGAGAATTGATCGTGAGGTCAGCGGCCCAGTCGATGATAGCCGGGTTCAGGCCGTACGCGACGCGAAAAACATCGGGGTGTTTCATGCTAATCGCGAGGGCACCAAAACCGCCCATCGAGTGGCCCGCGATACCGCGTTGGTCGGCAGTTGCGAGGGTCCGGTAGTTCTTGTCGATATATCCGACGAGCTCGTCAACCGTGAAATCCTCCCAGTTACCCGTAACCGATGAATTCACGTAGAAGCTCCCGAACCATTTGGTCCTTTGGTTCGGGAGTACGACGATCATCTCGCCAAACTTTCCGCGGCGGATGCCCTCATCCATTTGCGTTGAGATCGAAGAAAACGGCACTTTTTCGTCAGAATTCGGGATACTCCAACCCTGAGTGTAGGCGAGATCGGTGTCTCCGATGCCGTGGAGAAAATAAATTACCGGGTAGCGCTTTGTCTTATTAGTTGTGTAACCCGGGGGCAGATAGATACTGACCTCGCGATCCGGGTTTTCCTTTGTAACTGTATTTTCAAGCGATTTGGCGTGGATCGTAACCCGAGTTACGGTGCCGGTTTGAGAGTAATTAACTGTGCCTAAAACAAGAACGAGGAAGACAAATCTTCCGACCAGCCGGCTCGTTTTTAAAAAAGGAATCGTCATGATTGCAAAGTCCCCGAAAATTCGAATTTTTGGAAGTTACCTTAAAGGACGATATCCGAGGGGGAAATGTTGCAACTCAGTGTCTTCTCTACCGCACTGGCGGCGGCTGTGGCGACGCCGGGATCGGCTAATTCATTGAAAGCGGCGTGAATTTGCCGTTTTCAAACAGATAGTAATGCGTTTTCACCTCGCTTTCCTCTTCATTTAGCAAGCCATTAAAAATGGCAAGCCTGCTGTCTTTTCGAACATCAACTTTCTCCATGTCTTCCTGGGCATCGATATCCTGACAACAAATGCTAAAAGGGATCATCGTGGTATCCCCGGTCTTGGCGTCGATGACCCCGCCCATCAGGCAATCGGTCCCGCAGCCCCACGTCACCAAGATGTAGCGGCCGGCAAAGTTTGGCGGTCCTTTTGCCGCCTGGCTCAACCTCGTGCGGAACATGCGTGTGTCCTCATTCAGCTTCAATGGCGCGGTCTTGCCCGTAAATATTTCTTTCGCCGGATAATCCTCAAACCTGGGTGTCGTACCGGGCTTCACCGCCTGAGGTGAAGAATTCGAAGCTTTCGCTGACGGATCTTCTTTTGTTTCAGACGTTTCCGATTTATTCTCAGCCTTTTCGTTTGATCCCCCGTCCGTTGATTCCTGAACCGGAGATTCGTTCGCAGGCGGCGTGGATTGAGATCCCGCTTGCGCCTGCTCATTACCCGTCGGCGTCACGGTTTGCCCGCAACTCGCCGTAAAGCCAAGCACCGACATCGAAATCACGACCAACATCAGTTGTTTCATTGTTTCCCCCAAACCGGCCTTTCAAAATTGACGAAGTCCCCTATCGACCGATTTGAATTCCCTTGTGGGCTAACTTTACCACAACGATCTTGGAATCGGGGCCGCAGATGATAAATTAGAACCTCTATTCGGATCCTGGGAGGCGAATCGTGCACGTAACACATCTTTACTGTTCCTCATGCGGGAAGGAGCTGGAGCCAAACCGGCTTTACAATCTTTGCGAATGCGGAAAACCGCTACTTGTAGCTTACGATCTGCAAGAGTGCTCCAAACGACTCAATCCGAGAGGGTTATTGGATCGCCCCGAGACGCTTTGGCGGTATTCGGAGGTGCTCCCCCTGCGGTATCCGATGAACCGGGTTTCACTTGGGGAAGGATTTACGCCATTGGTCCGCTCGAAAAGGCTGGGCCATAAATACGGGCTGCCAAACCTATTCATCAAGGATGAATCGCTCAATCCAACCCAGAGTTTTAAGGCGCGCGGAATGACGATGGCAGTTTCGATGGCAAAAGAGCTCGGAGTCAAAAAAGTAGCGGTTCCGTCAGCCGGAAACGCGGCGGGCGCGCTGTCGGCCTATGCCGCACTTGCCGGAATGGAAGCATTTATTTTTGTCCCGGAAGATACGCCAAAGGCTTGCGTTGTCGAGTGCAAGGCGTTGGGCGCCAATGTGACACTGGTCGATGGGCTGATCACGGACTGCGGGAAAATTGTCGCCGAACGAAAGGAAGCCGAGGGGTGGTTCGATATGTCGACGCTTAAGGAGCCTTACCGGATCGAAGGGAAAAAGACGATGGGATACGAACTGGCCGAGCAAATGGGCTGGGAACTTCCCGATGTCATTTTTTACCCGACAGGCGGTGGTACCG
>JAOTWT010000215.1 GCA_029862725.1 Acidobacteriota bacterium
ACCGGTCCGAGAAAACAGAATATCGCCCACGGTGCGTAGCTGAACGTCGGAACGCCAAGCGTAGTCGCCATAAACACGGCGGAAACCGTCCATGGCAAAAGGGGCTCGACAATCGTCACCGAGTCTTCGATAGAGCGTGAGAGGTTTTCGGGTGCGAGCTCGCGTTCACGAAATGACTTTCTAAAAAGGTTTCCCACGATCAGGGCGGTCACACCGCCATGGCTTGTCATCGAGATCAGGGTTGCCCCCGCGGCCATTGTCGCGGCGATCAGGCTAAATGTAGATCTCACACGCTTTAGGAGCGCGTCCAACAATGTTTGCGTTGCTCCTGATACTTCGAGCGCGGCCGCCATCATAAATGCGGAGATGATAAAAAGCAGTGTCGTCGCCATCGAGGCCATGCCGCCGCGGTTGAGCAGTGATTTGGTTGCTTCGCGTATCGCCGTACCCGCTTCCGGCCCGGCCATCGAGACATCAAAACCGTTGACGAAGACGGTAACCGCTTCCTTTCCGCCAAAGCCATTCGCGAAGACGCCAACCGCTAGAGCGGCAACCGATGAAACAACGATCACGAGGGCTGCGGGATATCGTTTGACCATACCAATGACCGCGATTAGCGGAGGCACCAATGCAAACCCGCCGAGGCTGAAAATCGCTGCGATTTCAGTTTGAGTTGCCCGGGCAGATTCGGGAATAGACGCGGTTTCAACGCCGCCCAAAGAGATCCCGACGATCAGATAGACCGAAAAAGCCACAATAAATGAAGGTGTCGCGGTATAAATCATGCTGCCGATATGATCGTAGAGGTCCGCACCGGCGCCGATCGCGCTTATGTTTGTCGAGTCGGAAAGCGGAGACATCTTGTCGCCGAAATACGCGCCGGAAACGATCGCCCCGGCTGTCATCGCGAGCGGCGCTTCTATTGCCGCAGCGGTTGCCATCAGAGCGACACCAATCGTCCCGGCCGAACCCCACGAAGTTCCTGAAGCAAGTGACATCGCGGCCGTTGCCAAAAACGCGGTTAGTACAATAAACCGCGGGCTTACGAACTCGATCCCGTAATAGACCATCAGAGGGATCGTCCCGGAAAACATCCAGCTTCCGACCAGGACCCCGATCGCCAGGAGAATGATTATCGCGGGCAGGGCACCGGCCAGTTTTGCTCCAGTCTCTTTCTGGATTTCTTCCCAGCCGTGTCCGTGTATTACCGCGATCAGTCCCGCGACCGCCGCCGCGAGCAGTAGGGCACAGATAAGAAGCGCATTGCTGAATCCCCAAAAAAGCGCTCCGGCGAGCAGGGAAGAAAAGAGCGTGCCGATCGGAAGCAGCGATTGAAAAACTGTTGGTTTTGAATCCATAGGTCTGGCTAATCTAGAGCCGCTTCCAGATCTGCGATGAGGCTGTCGGCGCCTTCGAGCCCTGTCGAGAACCTGACGAGGTGCTTTGGGATTTCGTCGGAATGATAGTCGTCGTCAAAACCAAAGGAAGGGATTACAAGGCTTTCGACCCCTCCCCAACTGACCGCTTTGCCAAACAGCCTTAACCGGTCGACAATTGCGCAAAGCTCATCAAAATCGGCTACGTCGAGTTCGGCGGAAAATAGCCCGGAGTAGCCCGTCATCTGTTTTGAAACCAGTTCGGAATCCGCATCCGAAAGGAGCGGATGGAAAACGCGCCGGACACGTTTATGATCGGCAAGATATTTCGCGACCGCAAGCCCGTCCGATTGATGCTGCCTCATGCGTGTCGGCAGAGTCAGAAGTCCGCGCAGAAGCAGCCAAGCGTCGAACGGCGCCTGGATTCCGCCGAGCAGCAAAAATGAACGAAAAAAGATCTTTTTCATCAGACTTTCACTCGTGATCAAAGCACCCCCTACGACGTCGCTGTGTCCGCTTATGTATTTCGTACACGAGTGTACGACCAGGTCGATTCCCATCGGTATCGGTTTTTGAAACAAAGGCGTTGAGACCGAATTGTCTATACAAGTCAAAATTCCTCGTTCTTTTGCCGCTCTTGCGATAGCCGAAATCGAGACCACGCGAAAAAGCATTGTTCCGGGGCTCTCAAAAAAGATCAATTTGGTATTTGGCCTTATATGTCCTTCGAAATCAGCGCAATCTGCACCATGGATCGTATCGTGTTCAACGCCGAAGCTCGTGAGCATCTCTGCAAGTTGGAGCGTAGGGCCGTAAATGTTGTTTATAAAGAGGATGTGGTCGCCGCTCTTGAGTAAGCCGGTGAACACGGCACTGATCGCAGCGATGCCGGAAGCAAAACACTTACAGCTTTCGCCGCGTTCGAGCGCCGCGAGCCTCGACTCCAGCACCTTGACCGTCGGATTGGTGCCGCGTGTATAGACGAATTCCTCATCCTCGTGTTTTAAGCCCTCGAGCAGTTCCTTTGCAGAACCCTTTCGAAAAAGAGAGGCCTGGGCGATCGGCGGCAATACAGCACCGTGATATTCGCTTGTGTCCTCTTCGCTGCCAAGGCAAATCAATACGTCTTTTTTGTCGATCATAAAGAGATTTCCGATTGAGACGTAATTTATACACTATTCGGGCTACTACTCAAGATACGGAATCTACACCGTCGGCTAGAGCCGAGATGATCATGCCTGCTTGAAGTAGCAAGCAAGTTTGAAGGGATTAGGATTAGATACGAAGAGAGCGGCTGCGACCCTGGTCAGTTGGAACCGAAATGGAGAGCTTGCATCCTTACCCAAAGATCGCCCGGAAGGATCGAAAAAGACTGGCCGCGAATCAGCGCGGATGAAATACGGATTTAGGCAGATCAGATTCATAAATTTGGCAGGTGTAAATTATTTCCGGCGGCGATAGCCGTTGGTGCCGATTCGCGGCCCAACCCACCCGCCGGTCTGCCAGCGGCCGCGGACGACAGTCGGTGCGGGCCATGGCAAAAAACGGGGCCGAGCCCGGCTGACTATCGTAGATAATTTGGGATTGCCATTGCGGGAGCCACCGTTGAGGGCATATTCACCAGTGATATTGAGGAAATCGTATCGCCTTCAACAGACTCCGAGGGAGTCGCGGTGATCACACTACAGCCGGAACCAAAAAAGGGCCCCGTGACGTTTACTTTTTGTGTTAGCGATATCATCGCCGATCTGCCTTACGCGTCTGGTGACAATGTGGAGACCTGTGAAAGCTTTTAGCCACCAACCCACATTTCAAAAGGGGACAGCTTGACCGCCGCCCCCTTTTCTTGAATTCCACCTTGCGATCCATCGCAAATCTTTGACACCTGTTAAATTTTCTGGCAAGTCAGGTTAGCTGATTTCGACGCCACGTCACAGCAAGTTTCGTCGAACGGCTCGTCGCTCGATCGGGCCTACGATTCGATTTGCACAGCCAATCGGTGGACCTCACCAACGGCCGATCTTCCGCATATATCTTTCGTACTCACGTGCCTCTCTGTTGTCCGGGTTGTTGTAGCTGATTACCTTCCACGCCAGCAGGATCGCCGCAAAAACAAGGATTCCGGTGATCCAGACCCACATCGAATCGAATGGGCCGGGTTCCGATGTCGTGCTGAATCCGGCGATCTTCAATAAGATAAATAACGCGGCGGCGCCGACAAAGACTATTGGCATCAGGCGGCCCGCCCAGGGTGCCGACAGCAGTCCGATGACGATCGCAAAGAGAATCGTCTCAAAGACCATCGGGACCGAAGAGACGCCCTCCGGCACAAACCGTGACAGCACGAACGTCCCCAGGATTATGCTGGCGAGGATCGTCGCAAAGAACTCGATTTTGTATATCTGCCGGGTCTTCCCTTGTTTCTCAATGTTCTCAAGTTGTTCGTCATTTAAAAGGCTCATCTTAACCTCCCGATTTGCGCTCCCGGTATTGGCCGGGCTTAAAAACTCAGTTCATGGGTCTTATTCTAATCCAAATCACCTTGTTTCCAACAGGATTTTGAAAACAAAACGAATTTCGCTGCCAACAAACCAATTGCGGATCATTTTCGGACGCTTCCAAACTGGCCCGGTAATCCCCGGTCTTCGACATCGAATCACGGCTTAAAACACAGTTTTGCAGTTCTCGCCGATCGGGTTGCCGTCGCCTGCCGCCGGTAATAGAATCGCAATGTTACAAAAAGAGGCAAGAAATGACTAAATTCCTTATAAATCGCCCAAAAACGGGGGCGCTTGCACAGTTCGTCATGGCTCATGGCGCAGGTGCGCCGATGGACCATCCTTTTATGAACACGATCGCCGAGGGACTTGCCCAAAACGGACTGGTCGTGAGCCGTTTCGAGTTTCCCTACATGGCGAAGCGGCGAGCAACGGGAAAAGGCGGCGGGCCGGGGAGTCCGAAAGTGCTGCTGCAGACGTGGCGCGATGTAATAAACGAGTATAAGGGAGATTTGCCTCTTTTTATCGGAGGTAAGTCGATGGGCGGACGGATCGCCTCGATGGTCGCGGATGAGCCTGGGATCTCGGGTGTCGTCTGTTTGGGCTACCCGTTCCATCCTCCGGGAAAACCGGAAAAACTCAGGACCGAACACCTCAGGACGATGCCCGTCCCGATGCTTGTCATCCAGGGCGAGCGCGACCCCTTCGGAAATCCCGAAGAGGTCGCAGGTTACGATCTGGCCGACACCGTTGAGCTCGTTTGGGTGCCCGACGGCGACCACTCATTAAAGCCCCGTAAAAAGTCGGGGCATACCGAAGAAGGGAATCTGGCTCTCGCGATCACATCGATCTCGGATTTTATCGTGCGATTGGTCTAGCGTTTTTCCATTCGGGACAAAACACGAACCGGCTCGCCTGCAAAATATTCGAAAATTCTACGGATATCCCGGTAATGCGTCTTGATGTCAGGCCACCGAGGCCTGTCCCGACGATCCCGCGTCAAAACTCCTCACCGCTTCTTCTTCATCGGAGAATGTTTCAAACACGGTCAAGAGTTTTGTAATCATCATCAATTCGCTAACGTGCTCGGTCAGTTTCAGTAGTTTCAAAACCCCGCCTGCCTTTTCGAACGAGACATAACCGGCGACCAGATCGCCAAGACCGCTGGAATCGATATGCGTGATGTTATCCAGATTGACCAGAAGCTTCTTTTCCCCTTGATCGACATAGTCGCGCAGGGTTGTGCGCAGTTTGAGTGTGTTTTCCCCAATCCGGATCTGACCTTCCAGGTCCAGGATCACGACATCACCGTTTCGTCGTTCCGTAATATTCAAATCTTTCATGTATCTGCCTCCATCAACTATAAATGCTTTCTAACACCGGGGCTTTGTCGAGCCGGCCGGCGGCTTTTCGATCACTCGCAATAAGCCTCTGTAACCCTCCGAAAGTGATAACCCATCGCCGCAAGCGTCATTCCATGGGCAAAATCCCGCCGGTACAGGGTCACAACGCGGAACAAGTACTTCCAAAACTGAAACCGGCTGCTTTCGCGCACGCCAAGCGTGAGTATCAGTCTCACAAAAGCCTTTAAATCGGCGACCGGCTTGAATTCGCGCGGTCCGAGGCTGTCCTGTTTGAAACGCGAAAGGCAATCCAGAGCCCGCCGGTAGTACTCCCTCGGACTATAGATGTCACGCAAAATACTCTTGTATCCTTCGATCAGCCGCGACTGCTCCATAACCGGCACAAAATTGAGTGAACAGTCGGTGTTGTTGCCGCTGCTTTCCTCCAAAAGCCGCCCTTCCTTTTCCAGACGACGCCAGAGCTGTGTGTCAGGCAGGGCGTTAAGGAGTCCGACCATCGCGAGCGGGATCCCGCTCAGACGTATGAATTCGATCTGGCGTTCGAAAATATCTTCCGGGTCGCTGTCGAAACCGACGATAAAACCCGCCATCACTTCCATTCCGTAGCTCTGGATCTTATGGACCGATTCGAGCAAACCGCGGC
>JAOTWT010000216.1 GCA_029862725.1 Acidobacteriota bacterium
ACGCGAGTTCCTGGAAGCCGACCATCAGCGCCTGTGCCGGTGAACGGCCAATCATGTTCCGAAATGCATCCATCAGTCCATACCACGGCAGCCGCAACGATCGATGCCAATGTTCCCTCTGATACTCGAGGAATTTGAAGGGATCGCCCGATACCGAATAATTGAGACCGAGATATGAACTAACGCCGATCGGTATCAGCAGCAGATAGAGCCACTGCCAGTTTTTCTCCCTTGTTTCCCGGAATTCGTTCCAAACCTCCAGAAGAAGCGCGGGAAATAAAAGAAGGCCGTTGATCCGCGTGGTGCATGCCAGGCAACCCAGTACCCCGGCGAGAAGCCATCGACGCTTTCTCGCTGCAAAAAACGCGCTGACCACGAGCGCCAGAAAAAGGCTTTCGGTATAGGGAATGTGAAGGACAAAACTGGTCGGAAAAATGAAGAGAAACAAGACTGCCGCGTCCGCAACGCGTTCCGCATAATCCAACCGGACCAGTTCCCTCAGAACAACCGCAAGAACCACCGAGGCGACCCCTGAAATCAGGAAAGCGCTTAAGACCGTGTCGCGGACGACAAAATCGAGGATCGCTACGAGAAGCGGGTAAAGGGGGTAAAAGACCAATAAAAAGCGGTCTTCGCCGACAGCGGCATACCCGTCTTGAGCTATCTTTATGTAATGGACCGCATCCCACCTTTTCCAGATATAGAGGACGCGGTAGATATTGTTGATCGGCTTATCCGTCGCCACCAAATAGGTCTGAATCCCATAAAAGACGACGAGGAGCTTGATCGCGATCACGCTTGCCGCAATCTTCAGATTCTCAGAAGCGATCGATTTGCGGATCATTTCCATAGCAAATAGGCGGCTTGACGAATCCGCCCTTACGGCTTCGCCGAACTCGGGCATTCAGTCCGCAGAATTCGCGGCGTTACAATCACGGCCCTTTGTCAAAAAAGTCTCAATCGCCCCGTATTTTTATGGCGCCGGGGCCGGGAACCAAACCGCGTCAGTTTAAAACTCGAACAAGACGCCCGTTTTCACTGTCCTGCCGACAGTCGCAAAGCCGTTTTCGAAATAAGAATAACCGAAAATATTTTCAACGCTCGCAAAAAATACTGCCTTCGCGGATTCATTGAACACAGGCAGTTCGTACCCGGCAGTCAGGTCCCCGCGGCGATTGCCTCCAAACCGGTAAATATACGTGGAGAATGCCGAAGTGCTGAAGATCGGCGCGAGATATCTGCTGGTCGCCTCAAAATCGAAATTCAGGGATAGCCGCCTTTGAAATCTCTGGGTCGCATTCAGCGTAAACCGGTGTTTGGGTATTCCCAGCGTATCGATGATCCCGCTCCCCACGATCTGCGGCTCGCGCTGGTCGCCGTTCGTAAAGGAATAGGACGAAAAGACGCTCGTTGCATTCCTTGGTGAAACGCGTGCTGAAAATTCAAATCCCCTGGCGAGCCCGCCTTTGGTGTTTACGTAACCTCCAAACGGCCGCGGATCTGGTCCGATATCGGGAACCGTGTTTCCGTAGCCGATGGTGTCTGTCAGGCGTGTGTAAAAGTAGGTAGCGGATAGGTTTACACGTCCTTTAGCGAGATCCTGGTCGACACCCGCATCAATCGCCACCGAACGCTCAGGCTCGAGGTTTGGATCACCCAGAATCGTAAATGACTGTGAAAACGAACTATAAAAACTGCCGAACCGTTCGTACAGGCTCGGGACACGATAGCCGTTGCCGATATGCATACGGATCTTTGTTTTTGAGCCTTCAAAGAAGTATGACGCCGCACCATCAAACGTGTACGCCGACGGCGGACTGGATGGATCGATACCCGCGTAAGGTGCATTGGACACGCTGAAACTTGGTGTCTGAAGCGAAAACGTCTGCACGCGAAACCCGCCGGCGATCTGCAGCCTCCGCGCGAGGATCGATCGAAGATACTGAACAAAAAAGGTGCTTCCCGATTGATCGACAGCCGTTAAATATTCGTTTGACGGTGCGGGACCGAGGCCCTCGTTGGCATATTTTTCGAGTTCGAATTCATAGCCTGCGATAATCCTTCCGTTGGAGGTCGGGGCCCAATCTATTTTGGTGTTGAGATTGTGAATCCGCCCGTCGAAGAAACTAAATTGTGTCCCGCCGAATGGCTGGAAACCCGGGCCGAGTCCGCCGTTCTCATTTTCCCTTTGTGTCTTCAGCCCCTGATAGCCCGCCGAAAAAACGGTTTTGGAATTGACGATAAACGCGCCGTTAAATTGAACCGCGTAGAAGTCCGAACGCTGGTAATTGTCTGGATCATTTGCGTCCGGCAGAAAATTTACGCCGGAAACCGCATCGATAATCGTCGCAGAGGGCGCGGTACCAGTCATATCCGGATTGGCGTTAAGCCGAACAAATGCATCGGAAAATGTAAAGGTCCCGAATAAGCTGATCCTGTCCGAAGGCCTTCCATCGAACCTTCCGCGGAATGAAGTCGAATTTGCGTCGTCTTCCCCGTCGATACCGCGGGTCACTCCGGTCCTCGCCAGTCCCGCAGTAATTCCGAATCGGCCGCCGGATGTTCCGTAGCCCGCATCACCTTGAAATCGTGTGTATCCGAGGCCGCCGTATTCACTTTGGAAACTGCCGTGTAAACCCTCCGTTGCCTGTTTCGTGTTTACATCCACGACGCCGCCGATAGCATTTGTTCCATAGACACTGCTCCCGGAGCCGCGGAGCACTTCGATACGGCCTATATTTACGGTGCTCAGGTCCGAGATAAACGCCGAAGCGTCTCCTGTGATTGATGCCGGATCACGAAGACGCTGTCCGTCCAGTAAGACCGCCGTGTCCTGATTCCTCAAGCCGCGCGTCTTGATGCTCGCCGTGCGGCCAAACCCGCCGAGCTGTTGGATTCGAAATCCGGGCGCGGTTCGCAAAGCATCGGCGATCGAATTCTCGTTGCGATCGCGGATATTCCCCGCATCGATCACATCGACCGATTTTGAAACTTCGGAAAAAGGCTGCGAAGTGCCCGTCGAAATAGTCACGGCGACGATCTCGCTTATTCCCGCCACTTCTTTGAGAATCAGATCCACGCGTGTTTCGGTGTTGACCGCAATCCTTGCTTTCAGGACATCGGAATATCTCGATTGAACGCCGTATGTTTTTCGCGCAAACACCCTCGCATTACCGGACGGCACCTTCACCAAATATGAACCATCCTCGCGCGTGACTGCTTTGTAGGTTTTTGCCGGGACCTCGTTCGCATACACTGTTACCTCCGCCCCCCCAACAGGGTTGCCGGCGGAATCTGCAACGCTTCCCCTGATAATCGAGGTCTCTGCTTTCTGAGCACAGATCGCTACGCTCAACAAACACAAAGACAGCAGACCGTATAGAACTTTCATCTTTCACTCCTTTCCGCCCAGCGC
This sequence comes from Acidobacteriota bacterium, assembly GCA_029862725.1. Taxonomy (GTDB): domain Bacteria; phylum Acidobacteriota; class Blastocatellia; order Pyrinomonadales; family Pyrinomonadaceae; genus Aridibacter. Next base: position 3,416 of record JAOTWT010000216.1, read on the forward strand.
AGAAATTCTCAAAATCACGATAGACATGGCAAAGTTCCCGGCTTCTCATTTATCAGGGATCCGTTGAACCTCGAAAACCTATCCGAATTCAACTCACGGAATGAGTTTGGAACTCGTGGCAAGCGCGACGAATGATAAATAATCCCTGACAAACGACGATCGGTTGCGTGGGCAGCGCCGGCATCAACCGGACTTCCCTTGCGCAGACTATCATCCAAAAACGGTCGGTTTACCCCCAACGGAAACCGTTCCGCCGATTTCAAAACAAGGGCCCTTGAATCAATGGCCCATCACACAGAAGTCAAAACAGGGGTGTCAGCCGGACACGCCCGCTGCGGGGATTGCGGTCCCGCAAAACATTCATATTGAATACTTTAGAGATATTGCTCTCCGTTAGAACATCTTCCGGCGCACCATCCGCAACAATCCTGCCCGACTTTAGCATCAGCGCCCTGTCCGCAAATTCGGCCGCCAAATTCAAATCATGGGTTATCACGAGCGCCGACGAACCGCAGGTCTCACACCTTTTCTTTACGAGCTTCAAAATCAGCGCCTGATTCGATAGATCGAGATTGTTAGTCGGTTCGTCAAGAAGCAGGATTCCGGCCTCGGTCGCAAAGGCCCGGGATAAAAGGACCCGCTGGCGCTCGCCGCCCGAAAGCTCGTTCATAATCCGGTCGCTAAACCCTTCCAGCCGGCAGAGTTCGAGACACCTGTCGGCGATCCGCAGGTCGTCCTCCGTCTCCCAGCCGAACGGCCCTCCGTGCGCAAATCGCCCGGCCAGAACGAACTCCCTGACCGTCATCGGAAACTTTGTTTCGTTCTCCTGGGCAACGACCGCGATCTTCTTGGATATCTGCGCCCTGGAATAACTGCCGAGCTCTTTTCCTTCGAGCAGCACCTCGCCGCGTGCCGTTTCGACGGTTCCATTTAGCGCGCGTAGCAAAGAGGTCTTGCCGGCGCCGTTTGCGCCAATCACCGCGACAAACTCTCCAGCCCGGACCGCGAATTGGACCTCTTCGAGGATTAATCCGGTTCCGTAGTCGATATCGATATTCCGGGCTTCTAGCATCATCACTCAATTCCTCTTCAGGAGGAAAATAAACAAGGGGCACCCGATCAACGCCGTGATCGCCCCGACAGGCAATTCCCGGGGGGAGATCAGCGTCCGTGCCGCGGTATCCGCGACGACAACGAACGCCGCGCCAAACAGCGCCGAAAAAGGAAGTACCGTGCGGTTGTCGCTTCCCGTCGCCAGACGTACTAAATGGGGCACGATGAGTCCGACGAACCCGACCGAGCCGCTCGCGGCGACCGACAACCCGACCATCGCCGACGCCGTCAAAAATACAATCCCTCTCGTTTTTCCGACCTCGACCCCGAAATCGAGCGCGTCCCGTTCCCCGACCATCATCAGATTCAGCGCCCTTGCCTGCGATGTGAGCAGAACCGTGCCGATAACTGCCGCCGCAAGAGTAAGATAGAATCCCGTATAAGTGGCCTGCGAGAGATCGCCGAGCAACCAAAACGTAAAACTTCGAAGACGAGTCGCATCCAGTAGCGTCGTCAGAAGGATGATGATCGAGGACAGAAAAGTCGTTACGATAACACCCGAGAGGACTAGCCTCTCGACGCTCATTCCGGCCTTCGAACGTGCTATCCGATAGACCGCACCGGTTGCGAGCAAAGCCCCCGCAAAAGCCATCAATGGCCTCGAAAAACCAAATGCCGCAAAAAAGACAAAGGCGAGCATCGTACCGAGAGCCGCTCCGTTCGAAACCCCCAGCAGATAGGGCTCGGCCAGAGGGTTCCGGAGCAGGGCCTGAAGCGCGGCACCCGAAACCGCAAGACATGCACCGACGCAGGCCCCGAGCAAAACCCTCGGGAGCCTGATCTGGTAGAGAATCGCGGCCTGGGTCTCGTTCAACGTGCCAAAACTGATCGTTTCGCTTCCAAAGAACAACCCCGCGGAAACCGCCGCCGCCAGCAACAGCACCAGCGCGAAAAACGCGGCCAAATGGTTTTTCCGGTCAAAGATCATTCCAACCCGCGGCCCTTTTCCCATTCTTCCTCTTTTGCGACGAGCAATTCGAGCGCTTCCACGAACCTCGGACCCGGTCTGGAAAGCACGTCCGCGCCGATATTGTATACGCGCCCGTTTCGGACAGCGACCGAGCTTCGAAAGACTTCGTTTGGCGCATCGTTACCTACGCTTTCCGAGATCACAATGATGTCCGGGTTCAAAGTGCGCGCTAGCTCCTGCGAGATCTTTGGATAGGGACTGTCGATGTCGTCGGTTACGGAAGTAAAACCGATCTTGGACAAAGCGTCCGATATGAAAGAGCCCTTCCCGATCGTATAGAGCGATTTATCGATCTGGACAAAGACCCCTCTCGATCCCTTTTTTTGAGCCGCGAATTCGGCCGCCTTTTTGAGT
>JAOTWT010000217.1 GCA_029862725.1 Acidobacteriota bacterium
CTCGATCGGTCCGGCCATCTGACCTACCGAAATCCGGGCATCAACCACATCGGCTTTGTCGTCGAGGATATCGAAGCATTAACATCCCGTTTGTCAGAGGCCGGCTTTAAAGAGAATATGAGAGACGATTCGCACCCTTCCCGAAAACGTACCTATTATTACGATGCAGATGGGAACGAATACGAATTTGTCGAATATACGACTCAGAACTCCGAAGAACGAAATCAATACTGATAAACCCGCCCGAATATGGAAACCATCATAGATTTTATCTACCAGTTTATCGACTTCATAAAGCCGGACCACCTTATCAACTGGCTTCTGGACCTGTTGGGCGTTTATGTCTACTTCGGCTTGTTCTTTATCGTCTTTGCCGAGACGGGACTGGCTCTCGGGTTCTTTCTGCCGGGCGATTCGTTACTTGTCGTAACCGGGCTGATGGCGAAGACCTTGCCGGACAAACTCAACATCTACCTGGTAATTACCGCGTTCCTGAGCGGTTCTATACTCGGCGACAACACCGGTTACTGGACCGGACGAGTCATGGGCGCGAGTTTATTTAAACGTGAGGATTCGTTTCTGTTCAAACCGAGCCGCGTCGAAAAGGCACATAGGTTCTTTGAGAAATACGGTCCCAAGACCATCATTCTCGCACGTTTCGTTCCAATCGTACGGACATTTGCTCCACTCGTCATCGGTGCGTCCAGAATGCCCTACGCGACTTTCCTGACATACAGCGTGTTAGGGGGCCTGCTTTGGATTCTGAGCATGGTGCTTGCAGGCTTCTTTTTAGGGGGATTGGTCGAAGAGGCGTTCGGAATCAAGCTTCAGGATCATATCGAGAAAGTTGTGATCGTCGTAGTCTTTCTTTCATTACTTCCACCGATAATCGAGTTCCTCAAGCATAGATTTGGGAAGAAGGACGAGGTACCGCAAGAACCCGGGCTGGAGGTTGACTAAAGCAGGCGCATTACTTACACTTTCCCATTGGTCGTCGGGGTGTAGCGCAGCCTGGTAGCGCGCACCGTTCGGGACGGTGAGGTCGGAGGTTCAAATCCTCTCACCCCGACCAATAACTTATCGAATTCGGACTTTCGTGGATCTCCTCTGCGGAAGTCCTCTTTTTTACCCTATTCTATAGGTGGCAATACTGGTTGGGGTTTCAAAACAGCGGACCTTGTAAACGGTCACGCGCTCGTCCTCTATTCTGGAACCGACATACTCGAGGATATATCTCGCGAGGTTTTCCGCTGATGGATTCAACTCCTCGTCAAACGGCGGCAGTTCGTTCAGATTCCGGTGATCGAAATAATCGACGACTTCATCCGCCGCCTTTTTCAGGTCCCCGAAATCGATTAGCAGTCCGATGTTGTTCAGCTCACTTCCCTTTGCATAAATCTCGACCTTGTAATTATGCCCGTGAAGGTTTTCGCACTTTCCCTTGTACCCGCGAAGCTGGTGCGCCGACGAAAAGTTTCGTTCGATCATTACCTCATAAAAAGATTTATCATTTGTCATTGATCAATTTTCAGCTTCGAATTAGCAGGGCTCAGTGGTTATTTATCATCTTTGCCGTCGGCAATCAGTCGTAAGTAATGTCGTCTCAGACCCGCGCGGCCTCTGTCGTCTCGCTTTCAAAAAACCGCACAACATCGTTGATATCCGAAGTGATCGGCGCTCCCGGAAGCGATTTCAGGAAATCCGCACCATATCCCTTGGTTTTCAGACGTGGATCGAGCAGAACCATCACCCCGCGGTCCGAAGTGCTTCTTATCAAACGCCCGACTCCCTGCTTGAGCGCTATTATCGCGTTCGGGACGCTATATTCAAAGAAGGAACGTCCCCCGTTCTCATCGATAAACCGGGTTCGTGCGGCAACAAGCGGATCGGTCGGAACGGAGAACGGCAACTTGTCGATGATTACACATGACAATTGATCTCCGGGCACGTCCACTCCCTGCCAAAAAGACGCAGTACCGAACAACACAGCATTGGGCGTATTCTTAAAACGATCCAGAAGACCCGCCATTGACATTGTCCCCTGGAGGAAGCACGGGTAATTCACGCGGGACGAGACCAGTTCAAAAAGCGCGTTCATCGAATAGTAGCTGGTCGATAATACAAACGCCCGGCCACCTGTAATCTCCAGCAGCTTGACGATTTCTTCCGCGGCCATCCCCGCAAATTCAGGACTCCGCGGTTCCGGCATCCTAACCGGGAGATAAATCAAAGACTGCGCGCTGAAATCGAAGGATGTCGGAGCAAGGAGCGTTTCGGCGTTTTCAATGCCAAGCCGCGACTGGATGAAATCGAAGGACCCTCCGGATGACAGCGTTGCCGAGGTCAATACGGCCGTTTCGATATTTTCAAATAATCTTTCCCTGAGGATGCCCGAAACATCGATCGGGGACGCCCTCAAATAAATGCCGCGGCCTCTTCTTTCTAACCAATAGACATAATTTTCCTCCGATTGGAGAACGACAAACTCCAGATTGAAACGGACCTGCCTGATTCTCCTGACAACGCTCTCGACTTCGGGTATATCCTCGGCAAATCCGAGGACCGCCTTTTCGAGCCGTTCAAGGCCTTCATCCAAATGATAATAGGCTTCGCCCAAAGAAGTTGGCTGTGACTCGCCGCCGGATTCGCCGACGAATTCGCTTTTTGCAACAGGGAATCTGCCGTCCTTTCCGCGACCGTGACGGAAACGCGACCAGAATATATCCGAAAAACCGGTTATTCTGGCGATCGCCCGGGTTATGCCGCTAACCGCGACGGCATCAGGTATCGGAAGCTCATGCGCGTCCCGCGCCAATTCGTCGAGCTGATAGCTCGAAACCTGGAACCCGAAATAGTCCGCTGCTATGTCCTCAAGTTGGTGGGCCTCGTCAAATACGACCGAGCCATAGTCCGGTACGACCTTGCCATAATCGTTACCCCTGACATTTAGATCCGCGAAATACAGGTGATGATTTACGACGATGATATCGGCGTCCTCGGCCTTTTCGCGCATTCTTGTAATAAAGCAGCGTTCGAATTCGGGACACTTCTGCCCGATACAACTTTCTGATTTCGCATTGATCCGGCTCCAGAACGGGAGCCTTTCCGGCAGATGAGTCAGCTCGCCCCGGTCTCCGGTGTCGGTCTCCTTTGACCAAAGCCTAATCTCCTCGAAGTAGTCCATTTCATCGAGCCCTTCGAGTATTGGCTGGTCGGCCGCTTTATCTATTTTGTAAAGACACGCGTAGTTAGAGCGCCCTTTCATATACGCCGCTTTGAATTTGCGAGGAAGAATTTCCTGGAGAAAGGGTATATCCTTCTCCATCAGTTGTTCCTGCAGGTTCTTTGTACCGGTGGAAATAATTACCCGTTGATCGCGTGCCAGCGCGGCAGCGACAGTCGGTACAAGGTATGCAAGGGTCTTCCCGGTCCCGGTACCCGCTTCGACTATCAAATGACGTTTGTCTTCAAAAGCCTTGAGTACGGCATCGGCCATTTCGACTTGTCCCGCACGATACTCATAATTCTCGTGGTGCTTCGCCAAAAGACCGCCGGGTCCAAAAATCTTTTCCATTTCGCTTTTCGTGAGGTCTTTCATCTACTTTTAGAATGACGGGTTTTAGAAACTATGTTGACCAATTACCAAATATCTGTTAATAACTATGGACTTATCCAGTTGACACTTATCAATAACTTGGGAATCGGTTTTTTTGGTAACGCGATTGTACCGAGTCTCATAAGTTTCAACAACAATAGAAATGTTTAGACAATTTCCCTGGCCGCGTTAATGCTTGTCTCTTGACCCTTTAGATTGTAGGTCGTTTTATTCTTACTATCGAAATTCGTAATCTTTCTTTTGATTCAACATCCAATTTTTTACCTGTGATTTTGATTTTTGAAACCACCGGCACATAGTCCGATCTACCCCGTTCTAGCTTTGAGGAGGGCTTAACTAAATGCAAAATCGTTCCGCAGCGGACGCTCGTAGAAGCGCACTGCTGTCTATTGTTGTTTTGGGTCTGCTTTCGGCACTTATAGTATTGCCTTATATTTCCCGCACCGAGGCTGTCAGCGACGTCGACGCAAAACGCGGCCTTATCGAACGTACTGAAAGCCATGTCCGTGGTTTGGAGAATTACGACATTAGGGATCAAAAAAGTCCCGAGGTCGCCGAATCAATTTTGAAGTTTCGAATCGAATCCGGCAAATCCGCGTCGGAAATCGCAGACACCAGAGATAGTTTTGTCCGCGGCGAAGAAGCACTCCGCGCCCGGGTTAAAGCTCTCAGGGTCGAGTACAATTCGGACCTCCGGATCCCCGAAGTAATCACCCCCGATGTTTATAAAGCAAGTATCGAGCGATTGACGGGTCCTTCAGGGGCTAAGAACAGCGAGATTCTCCGCAATTTTACAAAGCAAAACAACGAACTGGTCGGGATGAATCCTGATCAGATCGATCAGCTGAAGGTATTGGCGGATTACACAAATCCGCGCGGCAATATGGCTTTTGCACATCTCGAGCAGCGGATAAACGATATTCCGGTGTTCAGAGGCGAGATAAAGGCCGGATTTACGGTTAACGGTGAGATCGTGCGGGTTATCAACAACCTGGCGCCCGGTTTGGATTACGAGAGCCTATCGACCGATTTCCGCAATCCGCTCGACGCCGTACGTAGTGCAGCAAGAAATATTAACTACAAACTCCAGAGTCCGGATGTTACACGGAACGACGCCGCTTCGACCGAAAACAAGGTTGTATTTGGTGACGGCGATTGGGCGACGACCGCTGAAAGAATGTACTTCCCGATCGAACCGGGCGTCGCTCGGCCGGCTTGGCGCGTTCTGATATGGCAGCCGGTCAATGCGTTTTATGTGATCGTCGACGCCGGGACGGGCACCGTCCTTTGGCGAAAGAACATCACCGCAGACCAGACCGCATCGGCGACCTACGACGTTTACAACAACACCGATGCGTTTTCAAAATCCGCGAAGAGTCCTTTCCCGTGGATTCCGGGTCCGACCGATCCTTCGACCGCAGACGCTGCGACCGACATTGGGCGCTCGACCGTATCACTGATCGGAAACGAAGCCCCGAACACTTTCAACAACAACGGTTGGATCACGGACGGTGGCGACCGGACCGACGGGAACGCGGTTCAGGCAGGTCTTGATATAGACGGCACTAACGGTGTCGATCCGAACGGTGAGGCCATTGAAGTCACCCCGATGGGACGTGATTTTCAATTCACATTTTCGCCCTACAACCCAAATACGATGACGGGCGACGCACCTTCCGGTGCCGCTTATCGGAGCGGCGGTGTAACTCAACTTTTCTACATCTGCAACAGATATCACGACTCGATGTACCTCCTCGGCTTTACCGAAGATGCGTTTAACTTCCAGGATGTGAACTTCACAGCGATGGGAGTCGGCGGCGACAGGGTCTCGGCCGAATCGCAGGATTCCTCGGGAACCAACAACGCTAACTTCTCGACCCCCGCGGATGGTGGACGCGGACGCATGCAAATGTACCGCTGGACGCTCGAAGGCCCCGGACTCGACGGAAGTTTAGATGCGGACATTGTTATTCACGAACACACGCACGGGCTTTCAAACCGTCTACACGGCAACTCGTCGGGCCTCAACTCGAACATGTCCGGGATGATGGGCGAGGGCTGGTCTGATTTTTATGCCCACGCGTTGCTTTCCGAAGCATCCGATCCGGCCAATGGCATTTACACCTTGAGCGGCTGGGCCACGAGTGGATTGTTAGGCTCGCTTAGCAGCTACTACTACGGCATCCGCCGTTTTCCAAAGGCGCCGATGGCCTTTACGGGCGGCGAGA